>CALEMG010000536.1 GCA_937910835.1 uncultured Alphaproteobacteria bacterium
CCCCTCATACGGGATATCGCTGGTCTCGCCCCGCTCAGCCTTCGCGGGATGAAGGAGACTCTCAACGACATCGCACGCGGGGAGCTTGATGTGGCGAAAGCGCGTCAGTTCCAGCTTCAATGCCTGCAGTCGGAAGATTTTATCGAAGGCAAGCAGGCGCTGGCGGAAAAACGCTCCGCCAACTTCAAAGGGGCCTGAAACTGTCGGCTATAGGATGAATTTGGAAAGATCCATATTCGTCGCCAACTCGCCGAGATGCTCTTCGACATATTCCTTGTCGATATTGACGACGGTGCCGCCCTTGTCGGACGCCTGAAAGCTGATCTCTTCCAGCACGCGTTCCAGCACCGTATGCAGCCGCCGTGCACCGATGTTCTCGATCGCGGCGTTCACATCTGCGGAGATGGTAGCGATAGACTCGATTGCGTCATCGGTGAAGTTAAGATGTACGTCCTCTGTCTCCATCAATGCAACATACTGCTTGATCAGGCTGGCTTCCGGCTCGGTCAGGATACGCTTGAAATCATCCTAGGTCAGCGCCCGCAGTTCAACCCGGATTGGCAGCCGCCCCTGCAACTCCGGCAGCAGGTCAGATGGCTTGGCGATATGGAAGGCGCCAGAGGCGACAAACAGGATATGATCTGTGCGCACCGTGCCGTACTTCGTGCTGACAATTGTACCTTCGATCAGCGGCAGCAGGTCCCGCTGCACGCCTTCACGGCTGATATCCGCGCCTTGCCGAGCACTGCGTGCGCAGATTTTATCAATCTCGTCAAGGAAGACGATGCCGTTGTTTTCAACCAGCTTGATAGCGTCGCGGACGACTGCATCTTCATCGAGCAATTTGTCGCTTTCCTCATCAATGAGAACTTTGTAGCTGTCTTTCACCGGCATCTTGCGAGGTTTTGTGCGCGACCCGCCGAGCTTGCCCAGCATATCGTTGAGATTGAGCATGCCCATCTGCGCACCCGGCATTCCCGGAATATCGAACGTTGGAAGCCCGCTATTGCCAGTATCGACCAATTCCAGCTCGACTTCCTTGTCATCCAACTCGCCCTCGCGCAGCATCTTGCGGAATTTCTGCCGTGTATCGGGGGAGGCTTTTTCACCGACCAGCGCATCGAGCACCCGCTCTTCGGCGGCGAGCTCGGCCTTGGCAATCACCTGCTTTCGTTGATCCTCTCGCACCATGCTAAGCGCAATTTCCATTAGGTCGCGGATGATCTGTTCCACGTCGCGACCGACATAGCCGACCTCGGTAAATTTTGTGGCTTCGACTTTCAGGAAAGGCGCATGGGCCAGCTTGGCGAGGCGGCGGGATATTTCCGTTTTACCGACACCGGTCGGGCCGATCATTAGGATATTCTTGGGCAGCACCTCTTCGCGCATATCATCGGGCAATTGCTGCCGGCGCCAGCGGTTACGAAGGGCAATGGCGACAGATTTCTTGGCGTCCGACTGGCCAATGATAAAGCGGTCCAGTTCATAGACGATTTCCCGAGGAGATAAATTAGTCATTCTTACCGATACTTTCGATGGTAACACTTTCATTGGTGTAGACGCAGATCTGAGCGGCGATCTCCATGGCTTTACGAGCGATGTCTTTCGCTTCCATATCCTCGCGATCAATCAGGGCCCGAGCTGCGGACAGTGCATAATTGCCGCCCGATCCAATGGCGATGATCCCGTCTTCCGGCTCCAGAACATCTCCAGTGCCGGTCAGGATCAAAGAAACATCCTTGTTGGCAACAGCCATCATGGCTTCCAGCCGGCGGAGATACTTATCAGTCCGCCAGTCTTTCGCAAGCTCAACGCAGGCACGGGTCAGATTGCCCGGATGCTGCTCCAGCTTGCCTTCCAGACGCTCAAACAGGGTGAAGGCGTCAGCCGTCGCACCGGCAAAGCCGACGATCACGTCACTTTTCGCGCCTATCCGGCGGACCTTGCGGGCGTTAGATTTAATCACCGTTTGACCAAGCGATACCTGACCATCACCGGCAACCACCACGGTTCCGTTCTTGCGCACGGACAGGATTGTCGTCCCGTGCCAGCTTTCAATTTTTTCGGACATAGATACTCTTCATTTTTTGAACTTGCCCTGACGATGTAACCATTTTACCGCACGGGTCAAGGTACAAAGGGCTTTGTCCTTGATGAGGCATGTATTTTTGCCAGTACCGCTCTTCACAATTAAGGAGGTGAAGCGTCATTTCCCCGACATGGATGCCCAACAGAGGAGACACTGATGGAAACTGTAATTGACGCAACTGACGATGCCGCCGAGCGCGCCTCGAACCTTCGGGCGATATTCGAGATATTGAGCTATATTCACGCCGATGCTCTGAAAGATAACTATAAGGAACTCGCCGACCGTATCGAGTTTGCGCTCAATCTTGCTGAAGAGGTGATCAAAAGCGGCGCGAACGCAGCATCGGCCCCCGAACCACGGGCGAGTGCTCAGATCGGAACGGCCGCCGTGGCGCCAGCCTCCAACGACGATGCAACCCAGTAACGCGATCTTTCGCAATTGCAATTGTCTCTAAGGCTTGGATTTCTGCACCGTTCCTGCTATATCCTCGCCAGGTAATCACGCGGTAAACGGCCTGGCTGGAAGGAAAATTCATGCGCGTAGGAACGGTTAAGCGGAAAACAAAGGAAACCGACATCGAGGTTGAAATCAACCTTGATGGCACGGGCGTGTATGATGTCAAGACAGGTATCGGCTTTCTCGATCACATGCTGGAACAGCTGTCGCGTCATAGCCTGATAGATCTGAGAGTACGCGTGGATGGTGATTTGCATATCGACTTTCACCATACGACGGAAGATAGCGGTATCGCGATTGGAACGGCCTTTGCCCAAGCACTCGGCGACCTGAAGGGCATTCGCCGCTATGCCGAGGCGCATATCCCGATGGATGAGACATTGACGCGGGTGGCGCTTGATATCTCTAACCGACCTTATCTGATCTGGAAGGTGGAGTTCAGCCGCGACAAGCTCGGTGAGATGGACACGGAGCTGTTCAAGGAATGGTTCCAGGCATTTGCCCAGGCCGCCGGGATCACGTTGCATGTAGAAAATCTCTATGGCACCAATAATCATCATATCGTGGAGAGTTGTTTCAAGGCGCTGGCGCGATCATTGCGCAACGCTGTAGAAATCGATCCACGCCGCGCGGACGCCGTTCCCTCCACCAAGGGTGTGCTGGGCGGTAGCCTCTAGTTTCGAACCACCGCGTCGTTGCGCGGAAGAAATTGTACCGGATATGGAAACAGTAATTATTGATTATGGCTCGGGGAACCTCCGCTCCGCCGCGAAGGCGTTTGAGCGCGCCTGCCGTGAACATAATCTATCCATGAAAATCAATGTCACCAGCAACGCAGAGGAGGTCGCCGCCGCCGATCGGGTTGTCCTGCCCGGTGTCGGGGCGTTTCGGGCCTGCAAGAACGGCCTTCTTGCCGTTGATGGCATGGTGGAGGCGTTGCAGGAGGTGGTCATTGAGAAGGGCCGCCCTTTTTTCGGGATCTGCGTCGGGATGCAACTGATGGCGAACCGGGGCATCGAACATGGCACGACGGAGGGGTTTGGCTGGATTGCGGGGGATGTTGTAAAACTGACCCCGAATGATCCGGATCTGAAAATTCCGCATATGGGCTGGAATGAGTTACAGATTAAGACGGCCCATCCGCTTTTTGACGGGATCGAAAACGGTCAGCATGCTTATTTCGTGCATAGCTATCATTTGGCGGCGCAGGATTCGTCCCATATTCTGGCAACCGTCGATTATAGCGGGCCGGTCACGGCGATTGTCGGGCGGGATAATATGATCGGCACGCAGTTTCATCCGGAGAAAAGCCAGGAGACGGGCCTTCGGTTGATTGCTAACTTTTTACGATGGACCCCTTAGCATGGTGGATAAGCCCAGACATATTCAACAGCCGGTGATCGAGGCGATCAAGGAGATTGATCAGGCTGATATGGACGATCTTTGCGAAGCGGCGGAAGAGGCCATTCTCGATGGAAACGGATTTGGCTGGTTGACGCCGCCGCGCCGTACCGTTCAAGAGAATTTCTGGAAGGGCGTGTTGATGGTACCGATACGGGAGCTTTACTGCGCCCGTTTTGAAGGACGCATTGTCGGTTCGGGCCAGCTTTTGAAACCCTTTTCCAATAACGAGGCCGGGGCTCATATCGGCCAGGTGGCAACCTTCTTTATCGCGCCTTATGCACGTGGCTATGGGCTTGCAATTGGCCTTCTGGCCGTGATTGAGAATAGTGCGAAGGAGCAGGGCATCAAGATCCTTGAAGTGGATGTGCGCGAAACCCAATCGGCAGCCATCGCCCTCCTTGAGGCGAATGGCTATGAGAAATGGGCGACCAAGACAAACTACGCCTGGAATGGAGAGCGGTATGTCGATGGATTTTACTATAAAAAAGAACTGGCGGAGCTAACACGCGATGAACCTCTATCCGGCAATTGATCTGAAGGATGGCAACTGCGTCCGTCTGCTTCGCGGTGAAATGGACGCGGCGACGGTCTTCAATACGGATCCGGCGGATCAGGCACTTGCATTCAAGAACGCCGGGTTTGAGCGGCTGCATCTGGTCGATCTGAATGGTGCGTTCGCAGGCAAGCCGGTGAATGCGAAGGCGGTGGAGAAAATCCTTGGCGTAACCGGCGTGCCGACGCAGCTTGGCGGGGGCATTCGTGATCTTGCGACCATTGAAATGTGGCTCAGCAAGGGATTGAGCCGGGTCATTCTCGGTACTATCGCGCTGCGTGATCCGGAGTTGGTGAAGGCGGCTTGCAAGGAATTCCCGGGGGCTATCGCCGTCGGGATTGATGCGCGGGGCGGCATGGTCGCCGTTGAAGGCTGGGCAGAGACGAGCGAAACCTCTGCGCTTGATCTCGCCCGCAAGTTTGAGGACGCGAGAGTTGAGGTCATCATCTATACAGACATCGATCGCGATGGCGCACTTCAGGGGGTGAATGTCGAGGCGACGCGGGATCTTGCCGCCGCGATATCCATTCCAGTGATTGCCTCGGGCGGGGTGGCCTCCATTGTCGATATCGAAAAACTTCTCGCGGTTAAGGAGAGCGGTATTGAAGGGGTTATCATCGGCCGCGCGCTTTACGACGGACGGATTGATCCGGCCGCGGCGCTCGATCTGGTGAGGCGCGAAAATGCTTAAAGCTCGCGTCATTCCTTGCCTTGATGTGAAGGACGGCCGTGTCGTCAAGGGCGTTAATTTTGTCGATCTGATTGATGCGGGCGATCCTGTTGAGCAAGCGCAGATTTATGACGCGCAAGGAGCGGATGAGCTTTGTTTTCTCGACATCACCGCAACGTCGGATAACCGTGACACGATCTATGATGTAGTGCGTCGGACGGCAGAGCATTGTTTTATGCCACTCACTGTCGGCGGCGGCGTCCGGCAGGTTGAGGATGTGCGGAAACTCCTGTTGGCCGGCGCGGATAAGGTGTCGATTAACAGTGCGGCGGTCAAGCGCCCTGAATTTGTGCGCGAAGCAGCGGAGCAATTCGGTAGCCAGTGTATCGTTGTCGCCATTGACGCCAAGCAGACCGGGCCGGACAAGTTCGAGATTTTTACCCATGGCGGCCGTGAGCCGACGGGCATTGATGCTGTGGAATGGGCAAAGCGGATGACGGACTATGGCGCAGGCGAAATCCTGCTGACTTCCATGGATCGGGACGGCACGCGGTCGGGCTTTAATATTCCGCTGACGCGAGCGGTGGCGGATGCTATTCCGGTTCCGGTCATTGCATCGGGAGGTGTGGGCACCCTCGACCATCTGGCGGAGGGTATCCGTGACGGCCATGCGACGGCGGTTCTCGCAGCGTCGATCTTTCATTTTGGCGAATTCACGATCAGAGAGGCGAAAGAAGCGATGCGGGATGCCGGTATTGCGGTTCGCCTGGAAGAGGATGAGGCATGAGCAAAAAAGAACTATCTGGCCTGGACAGGCTGTACGCGACTGTGGCGGCGCGCAAAGGAAGCGATCCTGAAAGTTCCTATACCGCCAAACTCTACACGAAGGGCAGCGCCAAGATTGCCCAGAAGGTGGGGGAAGAGGCAGTTGAGCTTGCCATTGCCGCTGCACTGGAGGATCGCAATGAAATTATTTCGGAGAGCGCGGATCTTCTCTATCATTTATCCGTACTCTGGGCGAATGCGGATGTTGACCTCGCGGATATCTATGCCAAATTAGTGGCGCGTGAAGGGCAATCCGGCTTGGCGGAGAAGGCGGCGCGAAAAACCGACGGAGAATAAAAACAATGGCGTATGATAACGACAATATATTTGCCAAAATCCTGAGAGGCGAACTTCCCAACACCACGGTTTATGAAGATGAAAGCGTTCTTGCGTTCAATGATATCGCGCCGAGAACGCCGATCCATGTGCTCGTGATCCCCAAGCGCCCCTATGTTGATATGGATGATTTCGTGATCAATGGCTCGCCGGAGGAAGTCAGCAATTTCTTCGCCAAGGTCGTTAAGATTACGCATCAGCTTGGCCTGCGTGAGGATGGCTACCGGCTGGTCGCCAATACGGGCAAGAATTCCGGCCAACTGGTGCCGCATTTCCATATTCATATCATGTCGGGCAGGCCATTGGGCGAGGCCGGTATGACCGAAGGGATGTCGGGCGACTGATTAGAGCTCCAGCAGGGGCAAATCCCGCGCATCCTTAACAATGTAAATTCCAAGCGGTTCGACGCGGCCGCGGATTTCCACGCTTTCATGACGCAGGATGGAAAAATCCCCTGCCGCCTGATCCGCGACCCTTTGAGAGAAGATAAGCTGGCTCTCATATTCCTTGGGCATCGCCTCTAGCCGGCTTGCGGTATTGACGGGATCACCGATTGCGGTGATTGATGTTGCCGTTCCATACCCCATCTGGCCGATAATCACCTGCCCCAAATGCAGGCCGATCCCGATTTTCAGCGGGCTGGGCAGATCGGAAGCGAGGTTCCGGTTCATGATTTCCAATTCTTCCGACATGGCACGGGCGGCATTGATCGCCTTGCGACTTGCTGTCTGGCTATCATCTTCGAGACCGAACAGCGCCATGACGCCATCGCCGATGAACTTGTCGAGATGCCCGCCATTTGCCTCGATCGCCTCACCCATATGCCGAAAATATTGGTTGATCACAAAAACCACGTCATAGGGGAGTTTTTGTTCCGAAAACTTGGTGAAGGAACGCAGGTCGGCAAAAAGGATGACGACCTCCTTCTCCTGTCCTTGCAAATATCCCGGCTGGTTGAAGGCTTGCCTTACGGTAGCTGTGGCGGGCAGCAGCGGGATGACCGAGACGTCCCCGGTTGGAATGCTCTGGCAGGCGAGGCGAGTTCCCTCCGGGGCGCCCACCCGGCGGAGCACGGCGGTTTCCTTATCGCTCGGCGGGTTTAGCTTGTCCCAGCCGTCAATGATCCGCACACGGCAGGTGGAGCAGCGTCCGCGCCCTCCACAAACGGAGGCATGGAGAATGCCGCCAAGCTGGCTTGCCTCCAGAACGGAAAGACCGGGTGTGGCAAGGACGGTTTTGTCATCGGGATAGGTGATGGCATTTACCTTGCGCCGCCGATAACGGATGGTCCAGTAGATCCGGCTGAGAATAAGCAGGCCGAGGGCGGCGAGCATAACCTGAAAACCGATGTCCCGGGTCGAATAAGCCCAGCCGACCAAATCCGGTGGAAGGTCGAGGCGCGCGAAAAACGCCGCCCGCCAGGCGGCGTCGGCATTCAGCTGCTCCACTTCTTTCGCGCCACTGATAAAGCCGCTTAAGGAAACAATCGGCAGGATCAGCGCGAGACTATAGAGGGTGGGAAATGCTCTTTCGTACCAGGGTTTGAGCCGGAGCCAGAAATGAACGCCCATGCAGCCATGTAGCCAAGCAATCATGAGCCCCAGGCTTTGCAGCAACGCCTGGATCGGGGTCGCGACCCACAAGCTGAACAGCACATAGCTGTAGCTGTCCTCAACACCGTAGATTTCATGGGCGACGCGGGTGCCGATGATATGCAGAATAACAAGCGGGGGAATCGAAAGCCCGAGGATGATTTGCAAGATATCTTTGCCTGCAAGGCGGCGGTATGAGCGGTTCTGAAGCAGCTTGTAAAATACCAGAGCAATATGAAGAATTATGGCGCCCAACAACAGGATCGTCCCGGGCGCGCTCCGCCATAAACCGAGAAAAATATCCCGGCCCGCCTCCATCGCGTTTAGGGAGATGAGGCCCAGCGTGTGATTGATAAGATGCCCGGCCAAAAAGATCATTAACACAAGGCCGCTTATCAGCCTGAGCCGGTCTGGCCGGAGGGCCATTCTTAACGATGCTGTTCGTCGTTTCAGGCCCTCTGGCAATTTCATCCGCTATGCCCTTGCATCTACGCGACCGCGAGTTTTTTCTGAAGCAGTTCCTTCAAATCCGATGTCGGCCGGGCGCCATAATGACTGATTACCTCTGCTGCGGCCATTGAACCGATCCGCCCGCTGGTAGCAATATCGTGTCCGTTGGTGAAGCCGTAAAGAAAACCGGCGGCAAACAGATCGCCCGCGCCTGTGGTATCAACAACCTCTATCTCTGTGTCGGCGGGAACTGTTTGAATCTCCGATCCTTTGACGATGATCGATCCTTTCTCACTCCGTGTCAGGCAAGCGATTTCCACCTTTTCGCGGACGGCATCCAGCGCCGCATCGAAATCCTCCGTCTCATAGAGGGATTTGATTTCATCTTCATTGGCGAACAGGATATCCACGCCGCCTTCGATAAATTCCTGGAACTCCGCGCGATAGCGATCAACGCAGAAGCTGTCCGACAGGGTGAGGGAGACCCGCTGACCCGCTGCGTGGGCAATTTCCGCCGCCTTGCGAAATGCCTGCTTGCCGTCTTCCGGGTCCCATAGATAGCCTTCCATATAGGTAACTTTCGAGGCGGCAATAACCTCCGGATCGATATCGTCCGGCCCGAGTTCAATACAGGCGCCGAGGTAGGTATTCATCGTGCGGTGCGCATCCGGCGTCACCAGGATGAGGCTGCGTGCGGTTGCCGCGCCGCTTGTCGATTTCGCGGTTTCGAAGGTGACCCCGGCGGCACGGATATCATGAGTGAAAATATCGCCAAGCTGATCATTGCGGACCTTGCCAACATAGGCGCAATTACCCCCGAGTGAAGCCACGCCCGCCGCCGTATTACCCGCCGATCCGCCGGACATTTCGATCGCCGACTTCATTTTCGCATATAGCTCCTCAGCGCGGGCCATATCGATAAGGTTCATCGAATTCTTTACAAGATTTTCCGCCTCCAGAAAGGCGTCATCAGTTTTACTGATAACATCGACAATGGCATTGCCGATACAGGTTGTGTCAAACATCCGCTTCGTCATAATATTCCCGCTCGTTACTCTGGCTTCGGGGGAGTATAGTCGCTCGAACCAAAGGGGCAAGAACGCTTTGCATCGCGTCGCGATTTAGGAGATTACGGATGACGGATTTGGTAAAAATGACGGCAACGGAGGTTGTTGGCCTCCTGAAAGACGGAAAAGTCTCGCCGCAAGAGCTTCTCGATGCGTCCGAAGCGCGGATCAAGGAAACCGACGATGTGGTCAATGCCCTGCCGACGCTCTGTTTCGATCGCGCACGCGCGCATGCAACCCGGCTGGAAAAGGAAAATCCCACCGACCGCCGGGATCCGCATCTGCATGGCTTACCAATCGCCATCAAGGATTTGACTCCGGTGAAAGATGTGCGTTTCACCTCTGGCTCGCCAATTTTTGCTGACCGGGTCGCCGATTTCTCTGATGTGATGGTGGAGCGGCTTGAAGAGCGGGGCGGGATTGTTGTTGGCAAGTCAAACACGCCGGAATTCGGCGCTGGCGGCCAGACTTTTAACGAGGTTTTGGGCACGACCACCAATCCCTGGAACACAGAACGGACGCCCGGCGGATCTTCCGGAGGGGCTGCGTCGGCACTGGCCACCGGTCAGGTCTGGCTTGCGCAGGGGAGTGATCTCGGCGGGAGCCTTCGCACTCCGGCGAGTTTCACCGGCATTGTCGGCCTCCGTCCATCGCCGAAACGGGTTGCTCATGGCCCGCTGCGCTTGCCATTCTCGACCTATCCGGTGGAAGGGCCGATGGCTCGCAATGTATCGGACACAGCGCTGTTCCTCGATATGATGGCGGGAGCGCATATTCTAGATCCGAGTAGTTTGCCCGCGCCCGAAACCTCCTATGTGGATAGCCTGAAAGACGTCCCGAAATTTGGCCGCATTGCCTATAGTCCGGATCTTGGCCAGTGCCCCGTCGATCCGGAAGTCGCCGACATCTGTGCAAAGGCAGCGGAGGATTTTGCAGCCTATTGCGACGGGGTGGAGGAAACCTGCCCCGACCTTCATGACGCGGAGGAGATTTTTCAGACTTTACGTGCGCAGATCTTTATTGCCAGCCACGCGCCTCTCCTCGCGGAGTATCGCGACAAGCTGAAGCCGGAAGTTATCTGGAATATTGAGAAAGGCGCCAAGCTTAACGCTGATGACATTGGCGCCGCGCAGCGGGCACAAGGCGATCTTTACCAGCGGATCGTCAACTTCTTCTCTGAATATGACTTCCTGCTTGCGCCGACGGCCATTGTACCGGCATTTCCTCATAAATTGCGATATATTGAGGAAGTGAACGGGGTCAAGTTCGACAACTACATGTCCTGGCTGGCATTGCCCTCCATGTTGACGGTGACCAATTGCCCGGTCATCTCAATCCCTTGCGGCTACACGAAAAGCGGTCTTCCCGTGGGTCTGCAGATCATGGGTCCGAACGCGCGCGAGGATAGCGTGCTGCAGGCGGCCTATGCGTTTGAGCGCGATCATGACTATGCGTCGCGGGTGCCGATTGAACCGATTACGCCGGTATAAACAGTAAAAATCTTGCACAGGAGTCAGGTAAGGCATACATGAACCGAAGTGATTTTGATTTAACAAGCAAGAGGGCGCATTTTGTTTTCTGCAATTAGCAAGGCTATCGGCCAGCTTGATGATAAGGCATTTCGATCGGTTCTTCTGAAAGCCTTGGCGCTGACAACTGGTATCTTCATTCTTGTCGGCTTTGGTGCAACTGAGGCCTTCTCTCTCGTGCCTGAGTTTCAATATGGCTGGATCAATACAGCGATCAGTTTCCTAGCGGGCCTCGGGTTTCTGCTCGGTGGATTTTTTCTCTTTCCGTTGGTGATCAGTGCCCTGATCGGTTTGTTTTTGGATGATATCTCCGATGCGGTTGAGAAAAAGCATTATCCCGATGACGCGCCTGCACATGATATTCCGATATTATCTAGTATCTGGGATTCGGTTAAATTTCTGGCATTGGTCATTGTC
>CALEMG010000537.1 GCA_937910835.1 uncultured Alphaproteobacteria bacterium
ATTGAAGGACGTCGAAAAGATGGCGCATCGGTTATCGAGCCGCGATCAATCCCTTAATGCTCCCATCGGTGAGGAGGGGGACGGCAGCATTGAAGACTTCCTTGAGGATACAAATCCGACGCCGGAAGAAAATACAATGCGTAACATCGATGGTGCAGTCCGGTCAAAATGGCTTGAAGCTGCGCTTCAGGAACTGACAGATCGTGAGCAGATCATCATTCGGGAGCGGCGGCTGCAGGATGATAAAACCACCCTTGAGGTGCTGGGAGATCGTCTTGGCATCACGAAGGAACGGGTGCGCCAGATCGAGCATAAGGCGTTTGAAAAGCTTCAGAGTTCCGTCGTCCGGATCAGCCGGGAGGCAAGCCGTAACCCGGCGCTTGTCTCAAATCAGCAGAACCATTCCTAAAGCAATTGCGCCTGTGTCGGAGGCGGATCGAGAGGTTTGAGCAAGTCAGCATCGTCATTGCGCACATTGCCGAACCGGCTGGAGACTTTGTAAAAGCTCATCCTGTCGGCATCGAAAGACGTCAGCAATTCCGCTCCCGCCTCACATCTGAGCCAGGCATCATAATCCGACGGGTCGAGAATGACAGGCATGCGTGGATGGATGAAGGAAATGCTGTTACTCGCGGTTGTTGTCAGGATCGTGCAGCTTTCAATGATATCGCCATCCGGTGATTTCCAGCTTTCCCAAAGACCTGCAAATGCAAAGAGGGGCATGTCCTGCACCCTGATCAACCAGGGTTGCTTTGTGCCTTTGGAGAGCTTTTCCCATTCATAAAACCCGTTCGCCGGTATCAGGCAGCGACGGCTCCTGAAGGCCGCGCGATAGGATGGTTTCTCCGCGACAGTTTCGCATCTAGCATTGATCATCTTGGCGGCAAACTCTTTGGATTTTGCCCAGGACGGGATTAATCCCCAATGCGCCGGGAAATAATGCTGCTTTTCTTTTGTTTCCTCCGTCGCCAGGCGAACTGCGGCGATATCCGTTGTCGGAGCAATGTTGTAGCGCGCAGCAAGATTGGGCCGTTCGGGGAAGCCGAACAATCGCTGCAATGCGACAACCGAACTGGTTTACTTAAACCGCCCGCACATCAATCCCACCGCAACATGATTATAACTTTTCGCAACATTGTGACCATTGCTACAAACTCCCACGTTTTCAGCGGTTTATCCAGCATTTCCGTGCTGCGATACTTGATACGCCTGCTCGCGCTCTATATCTGCCGCTTATCAAAGGTCGCTTATTAGAAGTAAGCGAACTTGCCGAGGGGCACGCTGTAGACTACAGCTGTCCAGATTAGGGATAGTAAAGATGTCTGATGAAGTTAAAGCAACCTGGTTTATCGCCATTATGGTTATTGGCATATTGGGGCTGGCGTCATTTTTTGGCTAACTGAGCTGGCTTAGCCAAGAGTGGCGAGGCCCGGAAAAGCTTCCAAAAACCAATAGGCCAGTATCTGGAACTGACCTGTAAATATCAGCAGACCGGTGGCAATAAGAATGAGACCGGTTCCCACTTCGACCAACTTGAAATAACGCCGGAACTTCCGCATGAATGTAAGGAAGTGGTTGATCGCCAAGGCGGCAATGATGAAGGGAATTCCCAATCCTAGGGAATATATCCCAAGCAGACTCACGCCATAACCAAGCGAGCTTTCGCTTGCGGCGATCGCGAGGATGGTGCCAAGGATGGGCCCGATACAGGGGGTCCATCCGAAGCCGAACGCGAGACCGATCACATAGGCGCCGAGCCAGCTTTGCGGCTTTTCAAGATCGTTGAACCGTGCTTCCCGATAAAGCAGCGGAATACGGATTAACCCGGTCATATGGACGCCAAAAAGGATGATTACGCCGCCGGCGATTTTGGATAATAGCTCCAGATGCTCAATGAGCAGCCGGTTGATGTAGGAGGCCGACGCGCCGAGCAAGACAAATACGGTTGAAAAACCCAGAACAAAAATGACCGCCGTTGCAACGATCCGCCAGTTGATCCCCTTCGCGGAGTCATCCTGGCCCGGCTCCGCTAGTTCCTCCAGGGTTGTTCCGGCGACCAGGCAGAGGTAAGCGGGCACCAGCGGCAGGACGCAGGGGCTCAGGAAGCTGATGATGCCGCCACCGGCCGCCGCCAGATATGATATTTCCAAACCTGCCATTCCATTTAACCCCGTTCCGTCACGCACAGCGCCACAGTTACCTCTTTTGCCAGTCACGATCCAGTCACAAGATTGTAAATTATGCTGGATATCAACAGACGGAATAAGGTAGCAATGAAGGGTCTAGAATAAAAAGAACATGTAATGACCGATAAATTAGCCACCGCGACGATATGCCACGATCTCAGCGGCCCCGGTGGGGTGAGGCTTGAACCTCAACATATGGCGCCGCTTGCACCGGGGCAATTGCGCGTTCGTATGAAGGCCGCCGCGCTCAATTTTCCGGATCTTTTGATGACTTACGGAAAGTATCAGTTCAAACCGAATCTGCCGTTTACCCTGGGTATGGAGGGGGTGGGCATTATCGAGGAAACGATGGACCCCGCCGGGCCATATAAAGTTGGTGATGCGGTTCTTTACAAGAGCAAGACCGGGGCGTTTGCGACTTACGCGACGGTCACAGCTTCTCAGGTTGAGCCGATGCCGAAGCACCTCACATATGCCGAGGCGGCTGCTTTCTCCGTGACCTTCCTGACGGCGTATGTCTCACTTATAGAGCGGGGAAGGTTGAAAGCCGGGGAGACTCTGCTGGTGTTGGGCGCTGGCGGTGGCGTTGGACAGGCGACTGTTGCTCTAGGTAAGGCGCTTGGGGCCTCTGTCATCGCCGCCGCAAGCTCCGCGGACAAGCTTGCCATTGCAAAAGAGAGCGGTGCGGATCATCTTATCAACTATCACGAAGACCCCTTTCCGGAGCGGGTGCAGAAAATCACGAACGGAAGGGGTGCCGATGTCATTCTGGATCCCGTCGGCGGCACATTCTTTGAACAGAGCCTTGATTGCATCGCATGGTCGGGCCGGCTGTTGGTGGCGGGGTTTGCCGGCGGGGAATTTGGCGTTCTGAAGGCTGATTTGCCGGTCACAAAGGGCTGTTCTGTCATTGGTGTTCGTGCCGGTGAGTTTGGTCGCCGCGATCCGATAGCAAGAGAGCGGGTAAGCATTGGCCTCAGAAAGCTTGCCGAGGCAAAAAAACTGCGCCCCATCATAGGAAAAGTCTGGCCGCTTGCGCAGATATCTGACGCGTTGTACGCAATGGAGCGACGGGACGCGATTGGCAAACAGATCATCCTGATCGGTGATTAAGGGTCACCGATTTTCAGATTTTAGCTGTGAGTAGATGAGGGGGCCACAAGACATGACCGCCCGTCATTATTGTTCTCTGGTTTTAAGCGACTTCCGCAAGCTTGGAGGAATCATCGACAAAAATGCCTTCCAGTAAACGAAGGACATCGACGATATTCTCGTCCTGCAGGGAGTAATAGATCGTCTGGGCCTCGCGCCGTGTTTTAACAACCTCTTCTTTGCGAAGGCGGGCGAGGTGCTGAGAGAGGGCTGACTGGCTCAATCCCACAATTTTTTCAAGCTCCCCAACGGAACGTTCTGATTCGACCAGATTGCATAAAATCATAAGACGATGTTTATTAGAGATTGCCTTTAGAAACCGGCTGGCGTCTTGCGCCTTATCTTGAAGCGACGTGATATTCATCAATAAAACCATACATTTTTTATTCTAATTGAAAATTCTGATAAGCTGATATAACAGCTAGATCGATTGATGCAAGGAAAACAATATGAAATAACAAAAAAATCTGTGAAACACTATTTTATGTGCAGCGCGCTCAAATTATAGGCAGGTAATGCACAGATTTTGTTACCTTTTTTCGAGTTTTCGTCTTTTCAATGTGACTATGTAATTTAAGATTCTGTGGCCTGCTTCGTCTTGTCGCAGGCTTACCGGTCACAAATTCTTGTATATTACGTTATTCTCTGATACCAAGTCAGCCGCTCGGATAGAATTCGGTGCCTGAATCATTCGGGTCGTTATTCCGGCGTAGTGTCCATGATGCGGTGTCTCAGCATATACCTCATTTGGGGGATAGGATCAGGGGTGAGTGAGCCTATTTCTCAAAATCGGTTAGAGGTTAAGCTAACTAATTGATTTGTAATATTATATATGAGTTTCGGCAAACACTATTGAAGGTGCTTGGTTAGATTTCATTAACCATCGGTCGACCGTGTTGGTTAATAGAAGGTAAAATAAACTGGAGCTTATCCCGTATTAGGGGGATGAGGATAGGTCCGGCGAATTGATAGAATTCTGACAAGGTTGAAATGGCGTTTTAGTGCAGCTTTACAAATTATATAAAAATGGAAAAGTGACGATGCAGAGCCCCTTGAGCAAGATAGTTTCGATGACGAACGCAAAGTCGCATGAATTTGGCATGTTCCTTGGCGCCATGAGCATTATGGCTGCCGTGGTGATCGGCTTCAGTCTGCTTCTTCAAATCGGTGCATCGGCCAAGCCGATTGAGCATATCGCAGCTACAGGCGCGATAAAGCATGCCAATCTGGCGCGCCTCGACAAGAAATTTGCAGAGCTTCCCGCTTTGCCGAGCGCATTCGGCGCGCTTTCCAATATGGATATGCCAAATGGCGATAAACTTGATGACTCGCTGGCCTCCGTTGATCTTTTTGGCCGGGCATTCACGCAGGAAGAAATGTGCATCGCGCAGGCGGTCTATTTCGAAGCGAGGAGTGAACCACTCGTCGGGCAGGTGGCCATTGCCGAGGTTATTCTCAACCGCATTGTCGATGCGCGCTATCCCGGCACGGCCTGCAATGTCGTTTTTCAGAACCAGCATTTGCGGAATAAGTGCCAGTTTTCCTTTGCCTGTGACGGGCAGTCGGATCGTCCCAAGAATGCGGCGGCCTGGGAAAAATCCCTCAAAGTCGTGGCGCTTGTCATGAAAGGCGAGCGGAGCGGCGTTGCCAAGCGGGCCACTCATTATCACGCCTCTTATGTCTCCCCAAGATGGAGCGCGCATTTGAGCAAGCTCGGCCAGGTTGGCAGCCATATCTTCTATCGTGAAGAAACGATTTAGCTTGCGGCCGGGACCGGGCGGTTCCGGCGATAGGCAATCCCTGTATGGATGACGAGTGTTGCAATAACGATGGCGCCGCCGACGATGGTTTCCAGGCGTGGCACCTCGGCTAAGACAAGCCATACCCAGAACGGTCCCAGAATACTTTCCATCAGCATCAGGAGGCTGACTTCCGGCGCGGAAATATAGCGCGGACCGATCGTGATCAGCCCAAAGGCACATGGCAAGACGATCAGCCCGAGGATGCAAAGATAAGTGAAATCAAGCCCGGTAATGGTAAGCGGTGCGCTGAACGGCAGAGCGAGAATGGCTGTAAATAGTCCGGCAATCCCGAGGGACGGAACCATGTCGATATTTCGGGCGTGGCGCACGGTTGTAATCTGACCGGCAATCATGAAGGCGCAGAGGATGGCGTAGAAATCGCCATGACGGCTACCACCACCGACGCTTCCTAAAAAGATTAGGCTGATTCCGCCAATACAGATGCCAATGGCAATCCAGGTGGAGAGCGGGATTGATTCTTTGAGGATCAGCCAAGAGAAAAGAGCGGCGAAGAGAGGCGCTGTGGAAATAATGACCAGTGCATTGGCAGCGCTGGTATGCGTAATGGCAAGCACGAAAAAGCAGGTGCTGAACGTAAACAGTAGTGCGGCGAGCGGGCCGCGTAGACCCATCACCCGAATAAGGCCCAGCGTGGCGCTCCCTCGGCGCAACAGGTAAAAGCCGAATATTCCAATTGAAAACAGAAGGCCGCGCCAGAACAGGATTGTCGCGCTGTCCGCTGCGACAAGACGCACAAGCAGCCCGTCCGGCGTGAGGAGAAGTACGCCAGCCGCCGTGATCAGTATGCCGTATAGATGAGGGGATTTATCCTTCATTACGTACTTTTCTTCATGAGTCAGACGATTCTATGGGCGATCATGCTGTCTGCAGTCTCGGTGATTGATTGTGCCATGGGTATCGGTGTCCAGTCGAACTGCTGGCGAATGAGGGATGTATCAAATTTTGTCGCGGGACCGAGCCGGGTGACAACAAGGCGGAAGGTCGGGCTGAAGAGCGCAAGGCCATGGACCAGCCAGTCGGGAACCGGTCTCTGGGGAATTTTGTAGCCCTGAGCCTCCAGATGAGACTGTAGCAGCCGAGCCATATCACGAAATGACATAGGTTCCGCGACACAGATGTAGCGGTTGCCTGGCGCATCGGGATGCGTCAGGGCTGTGACATGGGCGCTCGCGACATCCCTGACATCCACCAGGCTGAAACCGATATTCGGAATACCCGGAACTTCGCGTGCCATAAGCCGCCGCACGACCTCATGGGAAGCACTGGTATCCGCATCAATCATGGGGCCCAATACGAACCCCGGATTGATAACGGAAAATTCCGGTTTCTCTCCTTCGGGTGCCGCGTTGATTAAATCCCAGGCGGACTGTTCTGCAATCGTCTTGCTCTTCTGATAGGCGCCGATGTCCTTGGTGGTATCGCTCCAGTGCGTTTCATCCAG
>CALEMG010000538.1 GCA_937910835.1 uncultured Alphaproteobacteria bacterium
ATCGGGTCCTCGTCGAAAAGGCGCCCCTGTTCAACGACTATCTCAACAGCTATTCGAGTGAGTTTTTTGATGAGGTGCTGGAGGGATTATCGCTTCTTGGTATCGAGTATGAGCTCAATCGGCGACTGGTTCGCGGTCTTGATTATTATACACATACCGCTTTTGAATTTGTGACCACAGCGCTTGGAGCGCAAGGGGCGGTGATTGCAGGCGGTCGCTATGATGGGCTGATCGAAACACTGGGCGGGAAACCAACGCCGGGGATCGGATGGGCTGGCGGAATTGAGCGTCTTGCTATGCTGGTTGAGAATGTACCGGCCTCTTTGCGCCCTATCGCTATCATTCCGGTCGGTGACGCGGCGGAAACTGTTGCGGCAAAGCTTGCGTATCAACTGCGGCAGGACGGCCTCAATATCGAAATGGCTTTCAAGGGCAATGTTGGCAAACGCATGAAACGGGCGAACAAGCTGAATGCCCGCGCGGCAATCCTGATCGGGGAGGATGAACTCGTCCGTAATATCTGCACTCTCCGTGACCTCGATCAAGGCGAGCAAAGCGAAGTGCCGCTTTCGGATTTATCAGCAGCGCTCGGCGCTCTCGTTTAAGGTCAGAAAATGCTTCCCGAAGACAAGCTCAAAATGATTCAAGCACGCTCCGAAGAATTGGAAGCGGCCATGTCCGGCGAGATGGGCGAGGTGGCGCCGGATGACTTCGTGCGGATGAGCCGGGAGTATTCCGAGATCAAGCCCTTGGTCGAGGCGATCCAGAACTATCAGTCGACCCGCAGCGAACTTGGCGATCTCGAAGAAATGCTCGAAAGCGAAGACACAGATGCGGAAATGAAGGAGATGGCGGAGCTGGAGATTGAGGAGCTTAAAACCCGGCTTCCCGACCTGGAGCATTCCATTAAGCTACAACTACTGCCTAAAGATGACGCGGACGAGAAAAACGCGATCCTGGAAATACGTGCGGGTACTGGCGGAGAGGAGGCCGCACTTTTTGCGGGGGACCTTTACCGGATGTATCAGCGCTATGCCGAAAGTCAGGGCTGGAAATGTGAAACCATGTCATTTTCTGAATCCGATCTTGGTGGGATCAAGGAAGTGGTCGTCAAAGTGACGGGGCGGAATGTCTTCGCCAATCTCAAATTTGAATCCGGTGTGCACCGGGTGCAGCGCGTGCCCGAGACGGAAACCGGCGGACGGATACATACGTCGGCTGCAACCGTGGCCGTATTGCCAGAGGCGGAAGAGGTTGACGTGCAAATTGCCGATAGCGAAATCCGGGTTGATATTTTTCGCGCATCCGGTCCGGGCGGCCAGTCCGTTAATACAACGGACTCGGCGGTGCGTATTACTCATATCCCGACGGGCATTGTTGTGCAGCAGCAGGACGAAAAGTCCCAGCACAAGAATAAGGCAAAGGCGATGAGTGTGCTGCGGTCGCGCATTTATGAAGCGCAACGGGCGGCGCTGGCGGCAGAACGGTCTGCGGAAAGAAAGGGGCAGGTCGGTTCGGGCGACCGATCAGAGCGCATCCGAACCTATAATTTCCCGCAAGGGCGCGTGACAGATCACCGAATTAACCTCACCCTCTATAAGCTTGATAAAGTA
>CALEMG010000539.1 GCA_937910835.1 uncultured Alphaproteobacteria bacterium
AATGAAGATTTTTGTTTCTAAACAATAATCTTCATTCGGTACATCATGCCTATCCATCCGTCGCTAGGTACCGGCTGCCGGGATTGTTTCGACTTTACCAAGCCCGCTTTGTCGAAATGAACAAAGGATATTTTTACAAAAGCTATACCGACGTCATTCGCGCTCATGCATTTAAACGGAAAGAACCGGTCGCCTTTCCCCTGGATCCGAATTAACATTTGAAGATGGCTTCCCCGACCGCGCCTTCTGTGGTGCTTCTCCCCATGTATGACTGGCCTGAAATCCGCAGCGCGACGGATTCCTATTGGGCGGCCCTTCGCGAAAGCCTTGCGGATACCGGGTTTTCGCCACCAAAACTTCTTACCCGGACAGGCGATCTGTTCGAATGCTGGCGCGATCCGAACCTCCTGCTCGGGCAGACTTGTGGTCTGCCCTTTGTTGAAAAGCTGGCAAGCGAAGTCTCCCTTGTCGGGACGCCAGCTTATGACATTGACTGCGGGGCCGGTAGCTACTTCAGTGTGATTGTTGTTCATAAAGAGAGCGGTATCGAAAATCTTATGGACCTCGATACTGCGATCCTCGGATATAATGATCCGCTTTCTCAATCCGGCGTCTCAGCCTTTTTCTCTTATCTGGCGGAGGAAGGGGTTTCATTTCGGAAAATCAAGCGGTGTGACCGGCTGCTGTCTCATCGGAATGCCATACAGCGCTTAGCGGAACGGCGGATTGATATTGCCTCAATCGATGCCGTGACATGGGAGCTTGCGAAACGGTTTGAGACGGCAACGGATAAACTGACAGTCATCGCGCACACTCACCCAACGCCTGGCCTTCCTATGATAACGGCGCGACGGTCAAAAAGCGAAGTTGACCGCATACATCACGCGGTTGTTGAGGCGATGGCCTCGCTACCCTGTGTGACGCAGGATGCGCTTCTGTTAACGGGCTTTGCTGCAACAGAAGAGGCAGATTATCACCTCATCAAACGCAACTATGAAAAAATCCGTCCTGATCTAAAAAATCTCCTGTGAAGGAAGCGCAAAAAAACCCGGAAGCCTCAGCTTCCGGGGTATTTGTCTAACGTCAAAGAGACTTATTTATAGTCGTATTTGCCGTCTTTCCATTCGTACCAGACATAGCCCGGCAAGGTTACATCGCCCTTGTCGTCGAAAGACAAAGAACCAAGAACCGTTTCAAATGTGCCCTCGTTCAAAGCAGCCATAACGGGCTCCAGATCGACGGACTTAGCAGCTTTAGCTGCGTCGGCCCACGCCTGTACAGCTGCATAGGTGTAAAGAACATAACCTTCAGGCTCAATGCCTTTGGCACGGAACCTAGCCACCAGATCAGTAACGCCCGGGTTTTTACGGGGATCGGGTGAGAAGGTCATTAGCGTGCCTTCACCAGCGTCGCCTGTGATTGACCAATATTCATCGGTCACAAGAGCGTCACCGGAAACAAGCTGTGTGCTCATGCCCTGATCGCGCATCTGACGAACAATCAGACCGGCTTCAGTGTGATAACCGCCAACATAGGCAATATCGATGCCTTCCTGCTTCATTTTGGAGACAAGCGCCGTATAGTCTTTTTCGCCAGCGGTATAGGCTTCATACATGGTTGCCTTGCCACCAGCGGCTTCCATAGAAGCTTTGGTTTCATCGGCGAGACCTTTACCGTAAGCAGTCTTGTCATGCAGAATGGCAATTTTCTTACCTGCTTTTGATTCATCCGCAAGATATGCGCCCGCAACTTTACCCTGCTGATCGTCACGGCCACAGACGCGGTATACATTCGGGCCGCCTTCATCGGTCAGCTTCGGGTTGGTGGAAGCGGGTGAAATCTGGATGATCCCTTCTTCTTCATATACGGCGGAAGCCGGAATGGAAGAACCGGAACAGAAATGGCCGGCCATGAAGACCACGCCTTTTGACACCATCTGGTTGGCAACAGCAACAGCCTGCTTCGGATCGCAAGCATCATCACCGATCTCCAGTGTCAGCATTTCGCCATTCACACCGCCAGCCGCATTGATATCAGCGACAGCCTGCTCCGCGCCTGCCTTCATCTGCTGGCCAAAGCTGGCATACTGTCCCGTCATCGGGCCCGCCGTTGCAATCGCAATATCTGCCCAGGCCGCGCCTGAACTGATCATCACGCCCATCGACATGGCCGACACGGCAAGTAACATTTTTTTCATCTTCGTACTCCCAGTTGGTAAAATGTAATTCCAATAGATACGCTACTTTTCTGTAATTATATCAAACTTTTACAACAATTTGAAAGCGAATTCGAGTGGCGGACCTCAACCTCCCGCGCCTTTTTTCTCACGCCAGGAAAAAGGTCCTACCCGTTCATAAAGCCAGCGATATTGTGTCACCATTTGCCGTACCCGCGTCAAGCGGTAACCCAATAGAGAAATACCGATCAACACCAAAGCATCGACGACATAATAATGGAGGGAGAGCAATGTCCCATCGAATAAGGCGAAATGAAAAAACCTCACAACGAGCGCCAACAACATCATAAAGAAGATTAGATGCGAAATGGGGCGCCAATTTGACGCAAGCGCCCGCCCAGAGAGATATCCGGCCCCGCCCCCAATTATAACATTCACAAACAGGAAGGTTACGAAGCTGTTTTCCCACAGAATTCCCATCAGTGTGCCCCTCCTTCCAGATAAGCCGCACGAACCTCTTCGCTTGCCAGTAATTCCTTCCCGGTTCCGCTTAAGGTTATACTGCCGTTGACCATGACATAACCGCGATCCGCCAGTTTAAGCGCATGATAGGCGTTCTGCTCTACCAGAAAGACGGTCAGCCCATCCTTTTCATTGAGTTCCTTGATCGCTTCGAAAATCTGCTTCACGACAAGCGGCGCCAAACCGAGTGACGGCTCGTCCAGCAACAGAAGCCGAGGCCGAGCCATCAACGCCCTGGCTATCGCCAGCATTTGCTGCTCCCCACCCGAAAGCGTACCGCCACGCTGATCTTTTCGCTCCTTCAGTCTTGGGAACAGAGAAAACGCGTGGGCTAGATCTTCCTCAAAATAGGCAGGGTCCGAAGTGGTCGCCCCCATGATCAAGTTCTCATAAACCGTCATGCGAGGAAAAATCCGCCGCCCCTCCGGCGATTGGGCGATATTCATACGCGTGATTTCATGGGTATGCAGTTTGGTGATATCCTGCCCATCAAAAATGATCTGCCCGGCGGCCGCGCGTGGGTCTCCGCAAACCGTCATCATCAGGGTGGATTTTCCCGCTCCGTTCGCACCGATGAGGGTGACGATTTCGCCAGCGTTCACCTCCATGGTGACGCCCTTAAGGGCCTGAATCTTCCCGTAATAGGTTTCAACGTCTTTTATCGCAAGAAGGGGCTGATCGCTCATGAAGATGCTCCCTCCTCAATTTCATGCTCTACTTCCTCAACCTCTTCGTCGGCCACACCAAGGTAGGCGGCAATTACGCTTGGATCGTTGCGGATTTCCTCCGGTGTGCCGTCGGCAATTTTCTTGCCATAGTCAAGTACGATAATATGGTCGGAAATCCCCATGACTACGTTCATGTCATGCTCAATCAGGAGCACGCCGGTATCACGCTCCTTGCGGATAAATAGAAGTAGTTTGTTCAGCTCTTCTGATTCTCGTGGGTTCAGGCCAGCCGCCGGCTCATCAAGGCACAGCAATTTTGGTTTCGTGCACATGGCCCGGGCGATCTCAAGCTTGCGCTGATCCCCGTATGGGAGGTCTCCCGCCGCATCATCCGCACGGGCAGTCAGGCCCGTCTGCTCCATCCAGTATTTTGCCAGCTCCACTGCTTCCTTTTCAGCCCTTTTATATCCGCTCAGCCCGAATATGCCGCCGAATGTGTAGTTAGAGGCAATCATCAGAGGGTTATGCTGCCCCACCATCAGATTTTCGAGCACCGTCATCCCGCCAAACAATCGGATATTCTGGAAAGTACGCGCAACCTTCGCAATTTTCGGAATTTTAAAATCATCCATGCGCTCAAGAAGAAAGCTCGCTACATCCTCATGCCGCGCCGTGATGCGTCCTTCTGTCGGCTTGTAAAAACCGGTAATACAGTTGAACACGGTGGTCTTGCCCGCGCCATTCGGCCCGATCAGCGCGGTAATATCTCGCCGGTCAACATCAAAGGATAGATCGTCAACGGCAAGCAGGCCGCCAAAGCGCATATTCAGATGTTCAACTGTGAGAACGGGATCATTGACAGTATGCGTCATGTCAGTGCCCCTCCCCTTGTGCGACCATGTCCGCCGACACCGCCTTTTTTTCTCTCAGGAAGATGGATGGAATACGCGTCGAGATCAGGCCACGCGGACGCCAGATCATGATGACCACCATGGCGAGACCAAATATCAGCATCCGGAATTGTTCTGCCTCCCGAAAGATCTCAAACCCGCCAATCATGGCAATAGAGGCAATCACTACCCCGACTTGTGATCCCATACCTCCGAGAACTACGATTGCCAGAATCAAAGCAGATTCGATAAATGTGAAACTTTCCGGCGAAATAAATCCCTGCCGGGTGGCGAAAAACGATCCGGCAAAACCCGCGAACATGCCACCGATGGCAAAGGCCGTAAGTTTCACGGATGCTGTATTGAGGCCAAGCGACCGGCACGCAATCTCATCCTCCCGCAACGCTTCCCATGCGCGACCAATAGGCAGGCGGCGGAGGCGATTGGTCACGAAATTGGTCAGAAGCGCCAGCGCGAGGATCAGGAAATACATAAAAACAATGCGATGGAAGGAAGAATAATCGAGACCAAAGAAATCTGAAAACCCACCTTCCCTGCGAGTGAAAGGCAGTCCGAAAAAGCTTGGCCGCGGAATACCGGAAAGTCCATCGGGACCACCTGTGAACTGATACCAGTTGAGCAGGACGATGCGAATAATCTCTCCGAACGCGAGTGTCACAATCGCAAGATAGTCACCGCGCAACCGAAGGACAGGAAACCCGAGAATAATGCCCCAGAATGCCGCCAATATTCCAGCGAGCGGAAGACACATCCAGAAAGAAAATCCAAAATATTGCGCGAGCAGAGCATAGGAATAGGCCCCAATCGCATAAAAAGCCACGTAGCCAAGATCCAGAAGACCAGCCAGCCCAACCACAATATTCAATCCCCAGCCGAGCATGACATATGTCAGGATTAATATACTCAGATCGAGGAGATAACGATCGGTAAAGGGGAGGAAAGGAAAAACCAACGCGAATATCAGCATCGTCGGCCCGAAACCCTTGCCCACCTTCGCGGAGACTTTCGCCATACCTGACTTGATGCCTGCCGGAACCTCGACCGCCGAAGTGCCCGCGGGCTTGCTCCAGAAGAAAAGCCAAAGCAGCAATCGCCCAACAATCACAGCGGCGATCACATAAAAGGCGATATCATATCGGACCTCCAACCGCAGACCGCCCGCCGCAGACACAGTGCGAAACGCGATTGTCGAGCCAAAAATTGCCGTCGCGATCAGCGCCGTCACAACGAGGTCTTTGGCCACCTTGCCAAAATCCAGATGCCGACCGGGACGCGGGGCGCCGTTTGCAGTATCTGTCATTATACTTTTTCCACCTCCGGCTTACCAAGCAAGCCTTGCGGCAGAAAGATCAATACAATCGCCAACATGGAGAAGGCGGCGACGTCTTTATATTCAATCGAGAAATAAGCGGACCAGAAGGTTTCGATCAGCCCGATTACCAGCCCTCCCAGCATGGCCCCCGGCAAAGACCCGATCCCGCCAAGCACAGCGGCGGTAAATGCCTTCACGCCGGCAACAAAGCCGATAAAGAAATCAATGACGCCGTAATAGAGAAGGAACATCAGGCCAGCAACCGCCGCCAGTGCAGCGCCCATGACAAAGGTCATGGAGATTGTCCGGTCGACATTGATACCAAGGAGGGAGGCCATCTTGCGGTCCTGCTCGCAGGCGCGCTGTGCCCGGCCCAAGGATGTCTTGGCAATTATGAGAGAGAAAATCGTCATCAAAATGATGGTCACGGTGATGATCAAAATCTGCATATTGGAGAGCTGAACGGTAAAACCATCAGCTCTTGTCATCAGGGTGTAGCCATTTTCAATAAGCGGTTGCAGCGGTTTCACACGGGCACCTTGCGTGATCTGGATATAGTTTTGCAGGACAATGGAGATACCGATGGCCGTAATCAGCGGCGCCAACCGGAAGGAGCCGCGAAGGGGGCGATATGCCAGTCGTTCCGTCGTCCACCCGAAAACGGAGGCGATCACCATGGAGGTTACAAGGACAAGAATTAACGCCAGAATGGTCAAGCCAAGCCCCGTTGAAACCGTCAGGCCAAGTGCTGTAATAACAATGAGTGCGATAAACGAGCTCACCATGAATATGTCGCCATGAGCGAAGTTGATCATGCCGATAATTCCGTAAACCATCGTATATCCGATCGCGATGAGACCATAAATCGATCCCAGCGTGATCCCATTGATCAATTGCTGTAAAAAATATTCCATCAAGCTCCCCCCGGAGACAAAACCGCCGAAATACAGGACAGTTCTTTCATACCCTAAATCGACAGTAATCACTGCCGTCGCGGATCTCGATCATCTCCCTTCCAAAAAGGTGATCTGAGTATCCAACAATATTACCGTATGACAGACATATGACAGACGCAAGAGGGATTAATTTTTATAAAATAGTATATTAGCAATGGGCGAGACTACCCGAGTCGGCGGTAGCCGAACTTCAATAAAATCAGGGCAAGAGAATAAGCCGAATAAGAAAAGCAACGCTGCCGACGGTCAGAACACCAAACGCCCACAAGGCGATAAACCAGAGATACTGCCGCCACCGAACGGACATCAGTGATATCCGCCTTCCTTATCCACTTTACCTCTGAACACCCAATAGCTGTATATGGTGTAGGCGAGAATTATGGGCACCAGAAAAAGCGTTCCAACGATGAGAAAATGCAGGCTTTTTTCCGGAGCGGCGGCGGCCCATATTGTCAGATCAGGCGGCACCATATGTGGATAAAAACTGAT
>CALEMG010000540.1 GCA_937910835.1 uncultured Alphaproteobacteria bacterium
GCTGTGTGGAAACAACAACCGACGTTGCGCGTACAGGTTTTCCGTTTTCATAAGCCAGAGTGACCTGGCTTTTTGAATCAGGCCCCAAGCCTTTTTCCGCACCGCTGTGGCGTGCATCCGCAAGCGCTTTCAGGATATTGTGAGAATAGTAAATCGGCGCGGGCATTAGGACATCTGTCTCATTCACCGCATAACCGAACATAATCCCCTGGTCGCACGCACCTTCATCCTTATTCCCGGCGGCATCCACTCCTTGCGCGATGTCCACAGACTGTGCATGTAAATACACATCGACGGACGCATTCTTCCAGTGAAAGCCGTCCTGTTCATAGCCGATGTCCTTGACAGCGGCACGGGCAGTTTCCTCTATAAGGGATTTCGTGATCTCGGCGGGCCCGCGAACTTCGCCAGCAAGAACAATCTTGTTCGTCGTGGTCAGCGTTTCGCAGGCGACGCGAGAAAAGGGATCTTCGGAAAGATACAAATCGACAATACTATCCGAAATCCGGTCACAAACCTTGTCAGGATGCCCTTCCGATACTGATTCACTGGTGAAAAGAAAATTTTTGCTAGGCACGCGAACATCCTTTTGTTTTAGTCAATGGCGCTTTATGGAAGCCAAAGGGGACGGCGCCGACCACCCAATTTGAAAGTCTGCCGCACTCTAACAAAATCGAAGTTACGGTCAAGAAAATCTGCGTTCCGGTCTATTTCGCCGAAGCAGAAGTGTCTTTATCCGTCTCATCGGCGGCCAATGCCTTGATGACATCGAAGACCCGCTTGCGAACGTCCATATTATCAATTTTGTAGTAGGCGCGTACAAGTTCCAATGTTTCACGCTTTCCGAGAAACTCATGTTCGAATTCGTCTGTTGGTTCCTGAATGCCCGCCGTTTGTGAAGTGCCTCCCGTCGGCATTTCCTCAAAAAAGAAGGAGGGCTTTACATCAAGAATACGGCTGAGCTCAAACAGGCGGCTCGCGCCGATACGATTGGCACCGCGTTCGTATTTCTGGATTTGCTGGAACGTCAGACTCAGCTTTTCCCCCAGCTTTTGCTGGCTAAGACCAAGCAGTGTCCGGCGCATCCGGAGTCGGCTACCTACATGCATATCCACGGGATGATTTGGCATTTATATCCCTCGTACTATCTGGCGGTTCGAAAATAAACCATACGTGCTAACAGTTCGCACTTCTAAACCTTCAGGTTGTTTTTTTAATCAGTATCGCCAAAGAAAATTCTAGTCAAGAAGACAAGCGCGTGTTTTTTGGTGGCCGACGGCGAAGGCCTATCCCAAATCCGATAAAGGCAATCATCAGTGCAACCGGGATTGTCTCACCGTACTGTGCATACAGCGTCCGTTCCGGTATTGGAAGGGGCAGGTCCCCATCAATAAAGCCGGTTTCATTCAGCGCGAGTTCTTGCGGGACACGACCATAGGGGTCAATTATTGCTGATATTCCTGTATTTGCAGCCCTCACCACCGCGACGCCCTGCTCAACGGCGCGGGTGCGTGTCATTGCAAAATGCTGATAGGGGCCCGATGTCGTGCCGAACCATCCATCATTGGTGATGTTGAGGATCCAGGAAAACGCAGTGTCGGGTGCAATTTCCCATGGAAAGACGATCTCGTAACAAATTAGTGCGCGCGCGGGCGGCAGGCCAGGAATGGAGATCACTTTTTTCGCGGAACCGTCCGGTGTGGCGAAATCCGACATCTGGTCGAGCGCGGGAATGATTTTGGAGAGGCCCGTCGCCGCCATGAGTGAGCGGAGCGGCATATATTCGCCGTAAGGCACCAAATGCTGCTTATCATAGACATCCAGTATCTCGCCCGTCTCTCCCAGAACCTGCAGGCTGTTCCAATATTGCCGAACAACCGGATCGCGACGTGGGGCGCCGGTTACGATAGCGCCGCCCGGCGGGATAATTTGCGCCAGCTCTTTTTGCAGCGGCTTCGTCGTTGTCAGATAATAAGGCACGGCCGTTTCCGGCCAGATAAAGTACCGGGGCAGACTTGTTCCGTCATCGGTCAGGCTGAGCGCTACAGTCTTGCGCAAATGCTCCAGAAGAAGATCATGCTTCCATTTATCCTTTTGCGGAATATTTGGCTGGACGATGCGCAAAGTTGCATCCTCGAAGGTTTTCACGGCAGTGGCTGGAATGCGCGCTATGCCGATACCATACAGTATTGCGAATAGCCCGACGGTGATGATGAGCGAGAGAGAAGCTGTTCTTCGCGAAGTTTCGGCTTCCCCGAAAAGCGCGGGCAGGGAGCTTAGAAAAACCGTCAGCAGGGTAAGACCATACACACCGATAAAAGCAGTTGATTGCAGAACCGGGAGGATACCGCTCCAGCTATAGCCAATCGTATTCCAGGCGAATCCGGTGAAAATCACGCCGCGGACATATTCAAACGCAATCCAGGCGCCGCTTAAAATAAAAACCCTCGCGAGTGATTTCGCGCCGGACATATGAGTTACAAGTGTTGCGCAGCCCGAGACAATAGCGAGGAACGCGGGAAGTACCAGAATGGGCAGGGGCATCAGCAGTGCATGAGTTTTTGCATCCACCGTGAAGGCGACGCCGATCCAGTATAACCCGGCAATAAACTGTCCCCAGCCGAACCACCATCC
>CALEMG010000541.1 GCA_937910835.1 uncultured Alphaproteobacteria bacterium
TGCTGTTTCTGGAGCGTATCAGGAAGCAGATGTAGCAGCAGCATCTGAAGACCAGAGCGAATACAGCTTCGGTGCATCTGTTGGTATTGCTGGCTTCACCGTTGGTGGTGGCTATGGTGTTGATCGCGATATCGGCGGTGTTAAAGACACAGACAGCAAAGCATGGTCCGCTGGCGTAAAATACGGCATGGGCCCATGGGCAGTTGGTGTTCAGTATTCCAAAACGACTTTCGAGGCAACTGGTGTAGCTGATACGGACCAGACAACTTGGATCGTCGGTGGTCAGTACACACTCGGCCCGGGCATCACTGCATTCGGTGGTGTTCAGTTCGACGACAACGACCTGACTGCAAGTACAGCTACTCGTATGGCTGGCGACACTCAGACATTCTTTGTCGGTACAGCTCTCTCCTTCTAATCTGAAGGAAGATCGAATTAGAGGAGGGCAGGATTTCCTGCCCTCCTTTTTTGTTGTCCGCAGTTGGCGGGTTGACTATTTTACTAACGGAAATCTTCTTTTTCGGGATGAATTATGGGCAGTATAATCTGGTTGGCCTCTTACCCAAAGTCGGGCAATACCTGGACGCGGACATTCCTGAATAATCTGCTGCTTGATCCGGAAGAACCGATAGATATCAATATACTTTCCGACCTGACACCGGGGGATGCCCGGAAATCCTGGTATGAAAAAGCAGGCGGGATGCCCTATCACCGCCTTTCCATGGGTCAGGTGATCAGCTTGCGCCCCAAGGTCCATCAGTTGATTGCCGATCTGCAGGAAGACAAGGTCTTTGTAAAGACGCATTCGATTTACGGTCAGCTGCATGGCGTGCCGCAGCTCACCATGGACTGCTCCGCCGGCGCCATTTATGTAATTCGCAATCCTCTGGATGTGGTGATTTCGGTTTCTTCTCATTTCGGGCTTCCGATCGACGGGGCGATTAAATTGATGGGTGACCCAAATACCTTCCTGGACGAAGCTCCGGCACTTGGAAATATACGGCAGTATTTCGGCTCCTGGTCGGGGCACGCTAATAGCTGGACACATTTTGACAGGGAAAAAATGCATGTCATGCGGTATGAGGATATGCAGGACAAACCTGAGGAAACCTTTGGGGCGATGGTAAAATTCCTCGATCTGGACCTGCCGGAGGAGAGAATTGCTAAGGCGATTAATTTTTCCTCATTTGACGTGGCCCGCAAGCAAGAAGAGGATAAAGGCTTCAAGGAGCAATCGGCAAAGAACGAGAAATTCTTCCGCGTCGGCAAGGCCGGGCAGTGGAAAGATCTTCTCACCGATGCTCAGGTTGACCAGATTACCAATACGCACCAGGTGACGATGAAGTATTTCGGCTATTTGCCGGAGTAGGGCCGTAAACATGTACTTAAAACCGGGAAATTAGTTTATGGGCGGAATTATCTGGCTGGCCTCTTATCCGAAGTCGGGAAATACCTGGGTGCGGACCTTTCTGCACAATTTGCTGCTCAATGCCAATCGGCCGGCAGATATTAACGAGCTAACCAGGTTTACCATCGGCGACGGCGAGAAGATCTGGTATGAGCAGGTTACGGGCAAACCGTTCGACAGCTTTACGGATGAAGAAAGCGCAGCGCTGATTCCGAAGGTTCATCAGGCATATGCCCGGACACGCCCCGATTCCGTCTTTGTCAATACCCATAACTGGCTTGGCAAAAAACACGGGATTCCGCTTATAACGCCGGAATTCACCGCTGGGGCGATCTATATTGTCCGTAATCCGCTGGATGTGGTGATTTCGCTCTCCGATCATTATGGGATGCCCATAGATCGGGGTATTGAAATGATGAATGATGATAAGGCCTATAGCGGGGAAACGGATCGTAAGTTGCCGGATTTCCTGAGTTCCTGGTCAAATCACGTAACTTCCTGGCAGGCAATGGATAAATCCTCTCGTCATACTCTGCGCTATGAGGATATGCTCTATAAGCCGGAAAAGACATTTGGTGAGCTTGCGAAGTTTCTTGGCCTTAAACCCCCAAGGGAAAGGCTGAAACGGGCGATTAAGTTTTCCTCCTTTGAGACATCCAGAAAGCTGGAGGCGGAAAAGGGATTTAACGAACGATCGGACAAGGCGGAGAGATTCTTCCGGGTGGGCAAGGCGGGCCAGTGGAAAACGGCTCTCACGCCGGAGCAAGTGGAGAAAATTATCACGGCGCATCATGAAGTGATGAAGGAATTTAAGTATTTGCCGCCCGGATATAAGTAAGAAATTTACCTATTTTTAACCATAAATGACTGCATGCGCATAATTTGGCATCTTAATAATAAATTTTTGCAGGATATTGGACTTTAAGGTCCGGAGAGAAAAATGGTAACCGCGTCATCAAATTCAAAGAGTGATATCGCCGCCAATTTTGAAGAAATCGAAGGGCGTATCCGCAAATCGGCCGAAACTTGGGAGCGAAACGCGAACGACGTTGACTTGATCGCCGTCAGCAAGCGACAGTCGGTGGAGGCGATCGAGGTGGCGCTCTCTCTTAGGCATCGCCACTTTGGGGAAAACCGGGTGCAGGAGGCACAGGAAAAATGGCCTGATCTAAAGACCCGCTTCCCCGATATCGAGTTGCATCTGATAGGCCCCTTGCAAACCAACAAGGCGAAAGACGCCGTGGCGCTTTTCGATGTGATTGAGACGGTCGACCGACCGAAGCTTGCACGGGTCCTTGCCAAGGAAATGAAAGCGGCGGAGCGCGATCTCCCGGTCTATAACCAGGTCAATACCGGCAAGGAACCCCAGAAAGCCGGCGTTTTTCCAGAGGATGCGGATAGCTTTATCAAGGAATGCCGGGAGGGCCTTGGCCTTAATGTCATCGGCCTGATGTGCATACCGCCGGTGGAGGAACAGCCAGCGCCGCATTTTGCGCTGCTCGGAAAAATTGCCGCGCGCAATAGCCTCAACCGCCTTAGCATGGGAATGAGTGCGGATTTCGAGACGGCGGTGCAGTTCGGGGCGACTTCCGTGCGGGTTGGAACGGCGCTTTTCGGGACACGCAGCGCGCCGTAGTTACGGGGCAGGGATCACAATTTCGGTTGATGTCTCGATTGCTGCGAGAAGCGTTAGCAGATCTTCCTGCGCCAGAGCCACGCAGCCCTCAGTCGGGGCGTAGTTTTCCCGTGCCACATGCATAAAGATGCAACTTCCCGCCCCCGGCACGACTGGATCATCATTATTACCGATCATAAATACGAGGATAAAGACTTCATCGGTGCGCCAGAGTTGTTCATGGCCAGCGCCGAAGGGTAGGCGGACATATTGATTATAGAGTTCATGCTCGGGCGCGTCGCACCAACCGTCCAGCATGTCCATTTCCTGCGTGGAAAGCACACATTTGGGTGGTTTCGCGAACTTATCCGGTCGGTAATAGAGCTGCCGCAATGGAAATCGCCCGGCGGGAGTCGCGTGATCCCCCTCCCGCTTTGTCGAGGTAATACCGTTCTTGCCGAGGGCGCAGTCAAACTCCAGAGCACCATAGCGTAGCCGCGCGCGAGAACCGTCCACATCTGTGATTTCGATGTCCATGGGATGGAGTTTAAGGCGTCATACCGCCAAAGTCATCCGGGGAAATGCCTTATTGGGCGGGCCGCTCCATAGCTTCGGCCGCGCTCGCAACCGTCAGAGCGCTTTTCTCCATCGCGGCGGATGTTTTCTGATATGCGGCGCTGGCAGCCTTGGCGTCCGTTGTCGGTGTGGCCAACGCAGCCGGCGCGGTATTGAAGCTTTTGAAGACAGCGTGAAGCTGATCTTCCGTCAGGTTCTGGGCTTTCGCCTTTTCAAGCTGCTGCAGAAGAGCGGGCTTGTCGCTTTTCCATTCCAGCCCGATGGGAGAGGCGGCGGGAATTTCATCGCTCGTCATTTGGGGTAGTTCCTGCGGCGGGACAAGCGGTGCCGCAAGAGGGGCGCTTTCTACCGGTGCTACGGCACCAGGGGCCTTCGCTATATCGGCATCGATCGGTGCGGATGCTAGTGTTTTCTCGGCGGCGGGCGGGGCTGAGGCAATCATTTCCGTTGGTGCCGCCTCGTCCTCGTCGGTGGAGAACAGGCTGAGCACATGGCCGCCGACATCCTTGCCG
>CALEMG010000542.1 GCA_937910835.1 uncultured Alphaproteobacteria bacterium
GTTCAGCGCGCTGACAACGCAGGAGTCGTCGAGCTGGCCGTGGGCGGGACTTCCAGCCAGGGCCAACGCCAAGGAGACCGCAGAGACGAGCAGAGTGCTCGAAACCAAGGAGCCGATTCGAATCTCGAGGTTTTCTCGCCGCATGAAGCTATCGTCCTTACTTTCCGATCCAGCGTGTAGTCGAGCCACTCCGCCAGGGGGGGCGCTCAGCTCTTGATTCCAACGCGGAACTCAGTTCACTTTTTCAAGAGTCGCGACTTCGATGAAGACTTCGGGGTTGGCGGTGAAATAGCTGAGCCGATCTATCAGGTAGCTCATAAAAATACTCCCAAAGTCGATATTTTAAGGGTTCTTCACATAGGCGTTTTTGCGAAGGTAGAACCACCAGTTGATCACAACGCAGACCGCGTAGAATAAGGCGAAACTATAGAGCGCATACTCCGGTGTCGTTGCCTTGATCTGTTCACCGAAAACCTGCGGGATATAGAAAGCGCCATAGGCGGCGATTGCCGAGGTCCAGCCCAGCACGGGCCCCGCCTGCTCCTTATCAAAAACGATGGCGATGGTCCGGAACGTGGATCCGTTCCCGATGCCCGTCGCGGCGAACAAGAGAATGAACAGGATAAGGAACGGGAAGAAATAGGTTTCCGGCGTCATGGACCCGTAAGCGGCCTTCAGAAAATACGCAACACCGATCGCCGACAAGACCATGACAATGCTAATGATCTGGGTAACCAGCGCCCCTCCGAACCGGTCCGCTAGCTTCCCGCCGATCGGCCGGATCAACGCGCCGATGAAGGGGCCCATCCAGGCATACATCAGGGCGCTCGGACCGTTGGGATTGACAACGCTGTGGCTCATCACGCCGTCGACCATGCCATGCTGAAATCCGAACACGACCTTGATCGCCAGCGGCAGGGCTGCTGAAAAGCCGATGAAGCTGCCAAATGTCATCGTGTAGATCACTGTCATTGCCCAGGTGTGCTTGTTGCCAAATATTTTGAACTGACGTTTCAGGTTCGCCTGGGTTTTTCCGGGAATAAGTTTCAGGCAACCGAGGGTCAGAACGACGATCACCGGCAAGACAATATATTTAGAGAGTAACAAACCCGACCCGCCAACACTCTCCGGCAGCATTAGCCAAAGCCCGAAAGCGGTCGTCGCGAGCCCGATCAGAAGCATTCCGCCAATTTTCAGAAAGGCACCAATGGCGGAATTGGCATCAGGCGAGACATGTTCGTCGCGGATGTTATTCATCCCGAACCATGTGGCGATAGCCAGCGGCACGAGAAACAGCAACCAGACATAACCCGCGTTTTGGATATAGGTTTCCGTTCCCGCCGGAATTTTACCGATCAAGGTTCCCGATGCTGTTTTCAAGATCATCGGATCGCCACCGAAAAGCCCGAAAGTCATTACCAGCGGCACCAATATCTGCATGGTCGTTACACCGAAATTGCCGAGGCCGGCATTCATCCCGAGGGCATACCCTTGGATTTTCTTGGGATAGAAGAAGCTGATGTTGGACATGGAAGAGGCAAAATTGCCCCCACCGAAACCACTTAGGAGAGCCATGATCTGAAATTGCCAGAGCGTAAAATCCGGATCCTGTAGCAACATGCCTGTGCAGAGAGCCGGGATGATCAGGAGGGTCGTTGTGAAGAAAATCGTGTAGCGTCCTCCTGCAAGCCGAATGAAGAAAGAACTCGGAATGCGCAAGGTGGCCCCCGAAAGGCCGGCGATGGCGGTCAGCGTGAACAACTCGTGCCGCTCGAACGGGAAGCCCAGGTTGATCATCTGCACCGTAATGATGCCCCAATAGAGCCAGACCGCAAATCCGCACAGCAGGGCTGGGATTGAAATCCATAGATTGCGGGTGGCGATGGATTTCCCCTCGCTCTTCCACTGGGTTTCGTTATCCGGGTCCCATCCCGTAAGGTCATGTGTTTTCAAATCAGACATTTCTTTCTCCTCTGTCCGCGAAGGACATTTGCCGTGGGACGGCTCGCCCCTGTTTTCTGTTATTCATGCAAGCCTTCAAGCTCAGGCAAATTGCGAGGTCCCCGCAATTCCGGGATACGTTTTTTCTCCAGACGCAGGATCGCGAAATGCATCCAGGTAAGCGCGACGCCAATTATGATGGTCAGAAGCATGAAGCAGCTCGTCCAGACGCCCGTGACGTCGTTCATGAAGCCGAAGGTTATCGGTAAGAAGAAACCTCCGAGCCCGCCGATAAGGCCGACAA
>CALEMG010000543.1 GCA_937910835.1 uncultured Alphaproteobacteria bacterium
GATATCCCGATCGAAATCCGTGATAGCCATGAGGTCGATTATATTCAGGGGAAGAACGAATACGGTGTAGTCAGCGAAGTGCGTATCCTGCCGGAAGATAGCCCCTCCACCAACTATGCCTTCGATGTGACCCCAGCGCGTCTTGTGACGGGCCTGATTACCGAGCGCGGCGTGGCCGAGGCATCGAAAGAAGGCCTCGCACGGCTTTACGGACGGCTTGAATATAAGGCAAGTTGATCCTCGAGATCTTCCTCGATAAAGCCGCGCACCATATCGTCGAGATTGTCATCTTTGTCGAAGCCGAGGCTTTCCGCGCGGGCCGATTGTGTCGCTCGGGGCCAGCCATCAACTATTTTTTGAATGGCGGGATCAGGCTGCCAGAGGATCTTCCCGAGTTGCCGGTTGCCTTTGTGCCGTTCCACGGCGGCTGCCATCTCGCCAGCCGTGATCGATATCCCGGGGAGGAGGAGGGAGCGTGTCGCCCCGAACGCTTCGGCGGGCAGCTCATGGGCATGGATCAGGGCGGTGATGAATTTTTCCGGTGACATGCAGGCCATTGGCGTCGTCTCGCTCACTGGGCAGACGGCCTCCCGCCCGCAGAGCGGTTCTCGGATGATCGAACTTGCCCAGGTGGAGGCCGCCTTGTTGGGCAGGCCCGTGCGCACAGAAATAGTCGGCAGGCGGAGTGATCGCCCGTCGATATAGCCCTTGCGGCTATAATCCTGCACTAGCAGTTCGCCCATGACCTTCGCCGTCCCATAGGAGGTTTGCGGCATTTGTGCTGTTTCATCAGCAACGACATCGGGAAGGGGGCCGCCATAGGTGGCAATGGAACTTGTGAATAACAGTTTCGGTGCATAGGGGAGGGCGCGGGCAGCCTCCAGCACATGACGGGTGCCATCGAGATTGATGCGAAAGCCGAGATCAAAATCTTCCTCCGCCTGCGCACTCACTACTGCCGCGAGATGGAAAATGCTGGCGGTGTTCCCGTCAACCAGCCTAGCCACAGAGGCGGCATCGGAAATATCACCGGAGATATAGCGGACACGGTCATCCTTTAAATCAATGTCCGGCGCGATATCGAAGAGGACAAGCTCAGTTATTTCTGTTTTCACATCATTCGGGCCGGTCAGATGCCCTTTCGCGAGCAAGGCTTTCGCAAGTCGCTTGCCGAGAAATCCTGCGCCGCCGGTGATAATGACCTTCATGCGGACTTCCTTTCCCGGATACGCCATTCGAAGCAATCATCGCCATAGTCCTGCCGTTGCAACACTTCCAGCACCAGATAACGGTTATGCACGGCAAGGGCGCCTTGCCAAAGCTGGTTCCAGCTGTCGAAGACGCTGGCAGGGTGCGGCCCGGTACCGCGCATCAGGCGCCAGCCTTTCTGGCGGACAAGGAACGTATCGCCATCCTTGTGCATCTCTATCTCGTCATCATGGCCATCGATCATCCCGGCGAGATAGCGGGCGAACGCTTCGATACTATCACCTGTTATGCCGAGTGTATCCGCTGTCTGGCGATAGAATTGCTTGCCGATCAGCTGCGCGGTGATGCCGCCGAATGTCGTTGCCTCCATCGGGCCATACATGTCGGCAAGGATAATGAAGGCATTCTTTACATATTCCATAGAATAATTACGGTTGGCCTTTTGTAGTCGTTCCTCCGGCCAGGTGGAAATATCCAGCGTCGGCGCGGCGGACGGATCGAACGGCGGCGCCAGTTCTCCCGGCGCGAGGTCATGATCGAACACCTTGAAATAGCCCGCCATGCCGTATTGCCCGTCCATATCCTGCGAGGTGCAGACGAAGCCGAGACGCGGGTTCTTCAGGCTGACGCCGTTCTGTGCATACCAGCCTTTCAGATAACCGTGATTGACTTCCAACGGGACGCCGCAGATCGCCGCGCCGTCGTAAATCCAGCGGGGATGACAGAAATGCACCCAGGCTTTGTCATCCTTTTCATACATATATTCCACGGGCACGCCGCCAACCCCGTTGGAAAGATAATGATATTGCGCGCAGGCAACCGCATCGGGCAGATCCGAGAGCCCCAGTTTTTCGAAGCTTGACAGGAATTTCTCATGATGCTGACGGCGGAAAACATGAAAGCTGAGGTCGCCTGCTGCCGTATGGCTTTTGCGCAGGGCGAGCGTGAGAAGCAATCCAGTAAAATAGGCGTGATAGAGTGAAGCGACGGCCGCTTATCTGTCCTGTTTTGTCGATGTATCCAGCATGAGTTTTTCCCCGATCCGGTTATCGTTATTATTGTTCAAGATGGCGTAAAGTATACTACGGCCTTGAGTTTTAGCCAGCACACAAGGCGCTTAAAATTTACGATACAAAATGAATTGAAAAAATAGTAAAAATGTATCATATTAGGATGGTCATGTATTGGGAGCGAGATTAAGTATGGATGTGATCGAGCAGGAACTGGAAGAACTGGAAACAGCCTTTCAGGCGAAAGTGGATGCCGAACAGCGGATTGAACCGAAGGACTGGATGCCGGCAAAATACCGTCAGACCCTTATCCGTCAGATGTCGCAGCATGCCCATTCGGAAGTCGTCGGGATGCTGCCGGAAGGAAACTGGCTCACTCGCGCACCGAGTCTGAAACGCAAAGCGATCCTGATGGCGAAAATCCAGGACGAGGGCGGCCATGGGCTCTATCTCTATAGCGCGACGGAAACCCTCGGTACTTCCCGTGATGAGATGTTCGAGCAACTCCATAGCGGCAAGGCGAAATATTCCTCCATCTTCAATTACCCGACGCTTTCCTGGGCGGATATCGGTGCGATCGGCTGGGTGGTTGATGGCGCGGCGATCGTTAATCAGATTGCGCTTTGCCGTTGCTCCTACGGTCCTTACGCACGGGCGATGATCCGTATCTGCAAGGAGGAGAGCTTTCATCAGCGTCAAGGCTACGAGATCATGATGACGATGGCGCAAGGCACGAAGGAACAGCGGGAGATGGCGCAAGATGCCTTGAACCGCTGGTGGTGGCCGACCCTGATGATGTTTGGTCCGAATGATGCGAACTCTGCCAATAGCGCGCAATCCATGAAATGGAAGATCAAGCGCCAGTCCAATGATGATCTCCGCCAGAAATTTATCGATGCGACGGTGCCACAAGCCGAGTTTCTTAAATTAACCATTCCCGACGACAAGCTCGCTTGGAATGATGAGCGAGGGCATTACGATTTCGGCGAGATTGACTGGGATGAGTTTAAATCCGTCGTCAAGGGTAATGGCCTTTGTAACCGGGAACGATTACAGGCGCGTATTGAGGCCCATGATGGCGGAAAATGGGTTCGCGATGCCGCCCTTGCCTACGCCGCCAAGCAAAAGACACGTAATGCGAAAGCTGCGTGAGGAGATATTGACATGAGTAATGAAACTAAAAACGAGCATCCGCTCTATGAAGTCTTTATCCGCAGCAAGAACGGCCTTGACCATAAGCATGTCGGTAGCCTGCATGCGTCGGATGCGGAAATGGCGCTCACCAATGCGCGCGATGTTTATACCCGACGCAGCGAAGGGGTCAGCATCTGGGTGGTGAAATCGACGGATATTGTCGCCTCATCTCCGGAGGATCGCGGCAGTTTTTACGAGCCTTCCGATGACAAGCTCTATCGTCATCCCACTTTTTTTGAGCTGCCGGATGAAGTCGGCCATATGTGAGGTGCGCGATGACCGATAAAGATATGCTTTTTGACTATCTCCTGCGTCTTGGAGATAATAGCCTGATCCTCGGGCAGCGGCTCGCCGAATGGTGCGGCCATGCGCCGATGCTGGAAGAAGACCTCGCGCTCACCAATATCGGTCTCGATCTGCTGGGGCAGGCGCGGATGTTCCTCTCCTACGCAGGAGAGGTTGAAGGCAAGGGGCGGGACGAGGACCGGCTCGCCTATTTCCGGGATACGAAGGATTGGCGGAACCTTCTCCTGCTGGAACAACCCAATGGTGATTTTGCGAAAACCATGGCACGGCAGTTTTTCTTTGATAGTTTTCAGTATCTACAATTCGAGGCGCTCTCAAATTCGTCGGATGACCGGCTCGCCGGGATTGCAGCTAAGTCCTGCAAGGAAATCACCTATCACCGGCGACATAGCTCCGATTGGATGATTCGCTTGGGCGACGGCACCGATGAAAGCAATGAGAGGATGCAACGCGCTATCGATGAGCTTTGGGGATACCTCCCTGAGATGTTTGAGATGGATGCGGTGGATGACGCTATGGTTGCCGACGGAATCGGTGCGGATGTAGCGGGCCTCCGCACTAAATGGGATGCCTATGTCAATGGTGTGCTGGCCGAGGCGACCTTGACCCGTCCAGAAGATAGCTGGTCCGTCCGCGGGAGCAGGGAAGGCAAGCATTCGGAGCATCTGGGTTATATCCTCGCCGAGATGCAGTTCCTGCCGCGTGCCTATCCGGATGCTAAATGGTAGCTCTCGCCGCAAATGATGATATCGAGAGTATTCTGGCTCTTGTAAAAGATCCGGAAATTTCGGTCCTGAGTATCGCCGATCTTGGCATTATCCGCCGGATCGAGGAAGGTGAGGACGGTCGGGTTGTCGTCGTGATCACGCCCACCTATTCGGGCTGCCCGGCGACGGAGGTGATCGAGGCGGATATCGCCGATATGCTGAAGCTCCATGGCATTACTGATTTCGAGATCAGATCAGAAATCTCCCCGGCCTGGACGACAGACTGGATCACGTCGGAAGGACGGCGGAAGTTGGAAGAGTACGGTATTGCGCCGCCCGCGGGTAAGGGAAAGGCTGCACTCCTCGGTCATGAGGAGGTGGCTTGCCCGCAGTGCAAGTCCGCGAATACGGAACAGGTGAGCGAGTTCGGTTCTACCGCCTGCAAGGCTCAATATAGGTGCTTGGACTGCCTGGAACCCTTCGATTATTTTAAATGTGTATAAGGCTCCCAGAATGACGATTTTCCATCCCCTCAAAATCAAGGACGTGGTGCGCGAGACGAAAGACGCGGTGTCCATCTCCTTTGAAGTGCCGGACGAATTGAAAGACGCTTATCAATTTACGCAAGGCCAGCATCTGACGCTTAAAGAAGAGTTGGAGGGGGAGGAAGTGCGCCGTTCCTATTCGATTTGCAGCGCGGTGGGCGAGCCCGATTTGCGTATTGCCGTCAAGAAGATCGCGGGCGGAAAATTTTCCTGTCATGCCAACGAAAATTATAAGTCCGGCGCGGTGATCGAGGTGATGGAACCGCAAGGGAGATTCTTCACGCCGCTCTCATCAGAAAACGCCAAACATTATCTTGCCATGGCGGCGGGCAGCGGCATTACGCCGATTATGTCGATTATCAAGACGATCCTGAAGACGGAGCCGAATTCCCGCATTACCCTCGTTTATGGTAACCGGAATGTCTCTGGCATTATCTTCCTTGAAGCGCTTGAGGATTTGAAAAATATCTATCCTGATCGTCTCAATATCATGCATATCCTGAGCCGGGAGCATCAGGACGTGGCGCTTTTTAACGGTCGGATCGACGCGGAGAAATGCGCCGCGCTATTCGACAGTGTGATCGACGCCGCGACGGGGGATGAGGCGTTCCTCTGTGGACCTGAGCAGATGATCCATGCAGCGGAAGCAGCCCTTCAATCAAGGGGAGTGGATAAGTCCCATATCCATTTTGAGCTCTTTATCACCGAGGCTGCGAAAAATGCGGGATCAGCAGTGCCGATTCTGGAGGAGGCTGGCCCGAAGCGTCAGGTCGGGATCATCCTCAATGGCCGCCGGTCGGATGTGGAAGTGACGGAGGACGGGAAATCCATCCTCGATGCCGCACTCGATCAGGGGCTTGATTTGCCTTATGCCTGCAAGGGCGGCGTTTGCTCCACCTGCCGGGCGAAAGTGGTAAGCGGGGAGGTGCGCATGGATATCAACTATGCGCTTGAGGACGACGAGGTGGCGGAAGGCTTCATACTCACCTGCCAGTCGCATCCTTTAAGTGACGATGTCACAGTCGATTACGATGCGTGAAGATCAGTAGTTTCTGACTCCCGGCACACGGCATTCATAGGTCGTGTAGTTTCCCTGCGGGCGGCAGATGCGATCCATCTTGATCACCAGATTCCCCTTGCAGTCATTGAACGATATCCACCGTTCTACGCCTTGAAATTTAGAGCCACTCCGGTTGTAAATATTGACTGAGAAGGCATCTTTTATTCTCTCCTCCGGGATCGCTAGCTGAGCAATTTCCTTATCGAATTGTGGCTGGCATTTGTATGCGAACGCCGCCGCAGGAAATTGAACGGTCAAAGCAGCCGCAATTGGCAATGTGATAGGAAGTAAACGAGTTTTCGAAAAGCGGCGCATTTGAACTCTCCCCGATAAAAAGGCCCATAATTAATATGGTGCCATTAGCATCAAGGGTATGCCTCATCTTCCGATAATACGTTGATAAGGATCAAACTCGCCAAAGGGTATGCAGCCGTCCGGTAGACTCGACTTTCGGTATCTATGTCAGTAATTCTTGACACCCGGCACCCTGCATTCATAAGTCGTGTAAGTTTGTAGCGGAATGCAAGCCGTGCTGACGCTTATCACCAGATTGCCCTTGCAGTCATTAAAGGATACCCATCCTTCGATATGATCGATGCGCCCGCCTCCCTCTCCGCTGCCGTCATAAATATTGAGGATCGAGACGTCCTTGCTCCGTTCCTTCGGGATAGCGAGATTAGCGATTTCATTCTCGATCTCTTTTTGACAACGCCCGCTGACAAGGTCGGCGGAAGCCACGGTGACGAAGGCTATGGAGGAAAGGCATAAGGCGATAATCGGGGCGAACAGGTGGCGCATCACAAACTCCGGAAAAAAGCTCTTTCCTTAGAGCTAAGTCGCCGTCGCGGTGAAACAATGCCGACGGGGTAAAATATTTGTGTGCGGGTTAGAAGTCGGTCTTGACCCCGCCCTCGGCAATCCGCTTATCGATAAACTCGTTGAGTTCTTCCAGCCGGGCCGGCTCATGAGCTGGCTCCTCATACTCCGCAAGGATCGTCTTATAGATCGTATTCGCGCGTTTCATCGCATCGGGGGAACCAGCCTCAACCCAGCTTTCGAAGTTGCGCCAGTCTGAAAGGATCGGTTCGTAAAACGCAGTCTCATAGCGTTCCTGAGTATGCTGCGTTCCGAAGAAATGACCGCCATGCCCGGCCTCCCGCATGGCATCAAGTCCGAGAGAGGCGGGCGAGGTATCGATCGGTTTCATCATCTCGATCATCATCTGGATCATCTCTACATCCATGATGACTTTCTCGAAACTCGCGCTCAAACCGCCTTCCAGCCAGCCCGCTGAATGCTTCACGAAATTTGCGCCGCCAAGGACAAGGGCCCAGAGCGACATCTCGGATTCATACGCGGCCTGCGCATCCGGCGCGTTCGACGCATTCACGTTGGAAGATCGGTAGGGGATGCCGTAGCGGCGGATAAGTTGTCCGCTGGCGATAGTCGCCTTGGCATATTCTGGCGTGCCGAAGGCGGGTGCGCCTGACTTCATTTCCACTTTGGAGTTAAAGCCGCCATAAACCACCGGTGCTCCGGGCCGCACGGTCTGGGCGAGGCTCATGCCGGCGAGGGCCTCCGCGTTTTGTTGTGCGAGCGCGCCGGCGAGCGTAACCGGCGCCATCGCACCCGATAAGGTGAAGGGGGTCAGCATCACCACCTGGCCATGCTTCGCCATCTCAATAATCCCTTCCAGCATGGGCTGATCCAACATCAGGGGGGAATTGGAATTGATGATGGTAAACAGGCTCGGTTGGGTCAGCATTTCCTCATGGCTGATGCCCCGCATGATGCGCGCCATCTCGATCCCGTCGAGGTTGCGGTCGCGGCCGAGAGAATAGATATAGGGAACTTTTTCGGTAAGGGTTGCAAAATCCCGCCCGCATTCCAGATGCCGGATGGAGGCGTGAATATCCACCGGTTCAACGGGGTAACCGCCGCTGGTGCCAAGGACATTGAGGCTTTGGGTCAGTTTCAGGAAATTACGGAAATCTTTACGGTTGCCAGTACGGCGGCCGCCATCCATATCCATCGCGTTGGGCGTGCTGGCAACCATCGAAAAGACAAGATTCCGCCCGCCAATGGCGAGATCGCATTCCGGGTTGGGGGCATGCAGGGTGAACTCGGACGGCGCATGGGACATGGCCTCCATGACGAAGTCCCGGTCGAAATAGACGATATGGGTATCCTCGTCGACTTTCTGCCCAGCCTTTTTTAGGATCTCCCGCGCCTTGGGCAAGCGCACCATAATGCCGATATTCTCTAGAATATCCATGGAGGCGTTATGGATATCCTCGACCTGATCTTCCGAAAGGATTTCAACCGGTTTGAAAGTGTTGACGACTTTCTGGCGGGGAAGCTGGGTGAAACTCGCCTTTACCCGGTGGCCGCGTCGTGAGCGTCGTCCGGAAGATCGCTCATTTCTTGTCGCCATGACTATCTCCTCTTAATAGGGTGGGAAACTTATCCCCGCATCCGTTCCGCTGTCGGGTCGAGCAGCGGCTCAAGCACCATTTTTGCCGGTCGCATTTCTCCCAGAATTTCGATTTCAAATTCGCCGCCATCTTCAATCATTTCCGGAGGAGTAAAGCCGATGGCGACGGATTTCTGCACATAGTGGGCATAGCCGCCGGAGGTGACGAATCCGACGACCTTGCCGTCTTTCCAGATCGGCTCATCCCCATGGACATCGGCATCGAGGGCGTCGATCACGAAGGTGGAGAGCTTGCGTTTCACGCCTTCTGCCTTTTCTTTCAGGACAGCGGCCTTGCCGATGAAATCGGCAGGCTTGTTATAGGCAACAAAACGATCGAGGCCGGTTTCCTCCGCCGTGTAATCGGGTTTGAACTCGCGAAGCCAGGAGCCGAAGGATTTTTCTAACCGCAGGCTCATCATCGCGCGCATCCCGAATGGCGTGAGGCCGAATTCCGCACCGGCCTCTGCCAGTACTTCATAAAGCCCTATCTGTTCATCGGCGGGTACATAAATCTCATACCCCAGATCGCCGGTATAGGTCACCCGTTGGACAATCGCGTCGGATAGCCCCACGCCCATGCGTTTCACCGCCATAAAGGGGAACGCTTCCGTCGAGACATCCTCGTAAGAAATTTTGGCCAGAAGGTCGCGTGCGCGGGGGCCAGCAATCTGGAAACCGATCCGTTTGAGGGAGACATTCTCGATCTCGACCCCCTCCTCGGGCAGATGATCCCAGAACCAGCGAAGATGATAGGCCTGCGCCCCGTAGGACGCAGTAAGCTGAAATTCTTCCTCCGTCAGCCGCGCGATGGTGAAATCACCGATCAGGCGTCCTTTCGGGCTCAGCATCGGGCTCAAACTCATGCGGCCGACTTTCGGAACGCGCCCCGCCATGATGGTATCGATCCACTCTGCCGCCTTGGGGCCGGTGATCTTGTATTTTCCGAAGTTATGTATCTCGGTAATGCCGACTTTTGTCCGCACGGCTTCACATTCGGCGGCGACCGCGTCAAAGGCATTGGAGCGACGAAAGGATGGCGTCTCAACAAGTGGCTCTCCTTCCGGCGCGAAATAATTGACCGCCTCCATTCCGTAGCCCTGCCCGAAGACGGCGCGCTGCTCTTTCCAGATGGGATAGGCGGGAGTCGTCTGGAAGGGGCGTGCGGCGGGCAGTTCCTCATTCGGATAGGTAATGCTGAAACGACGCTGGTAATTTTCGGTGACTTTCTTGCGTGCGTAAGGGCGCGAGCAATAGTCGCCATAGCGCGCCACATCCATCGCGAAGACATCACGACTGGGTTCGCCTTCGATCATCCATTCGGCAAGCGTCAGGCCGACACCACCGCCCTGGCTAAAGCCCGCCATAACGGCGCAAGCTGACCAGTAGTTCTTAAGTCCCGGCACGGGCCCGACCAGCGGGTTGCCATCGGGCGCGAAAGTGAAGGGGCCATTTATGACATTCTTGATGCCTGCCTTTTCCAGCACGGGAAAGCGATTGAAGGCAAATTCCATGCTGTCGCCGATGCGATCTAACTTGTTCGGCAGTAATTCATGCCCGAAATCGAGCGGCGTGCCATTGACCGCCCAGGGATCACACTCCTGCTCGTAAAAGCCGATGCAGAGCCCGCGCCCTTCCTGACGGAGATAGCTCTCTCCCTCCGGGTCCATCACATGGGGATGCTCCCGGCCGAGGTCATAGATTTCGGGAATATCCTCGGTGATCAGATATTGATGCTCCATCGGGTGCAGGGGAAGAAAGATGCCGACCATCTCGCCCAATTCCCGCGCCCAGAGGCCGCCTGCATTGACCACATATTCCGCATTGATCGTGCCGTCCTTGGTAACAACCTGCCAGCTGCCATCGGTTTGATGGTTCAGCTCCAGCACCTGATTGCGGAGGTAAATCTCGGCACCCAGCTTGCGCGCGCACATGGCATAGGCGCGTGTCGTGCCAGACGGGTCAAGATGGCCATCCAGCGGATCATAAAGCCCGCCGATCACGCCATCTATGTTAGTGATGGGTGAGAGTTCCTTGATCTCCGCCGGGCCGATGATATGGGTGTCGAGACCCATATAGCGATGTTTCGCCCGCTCGGTTTTCAGGTAATCCATGCGATCGGGCGTGCCCGCGAGGGTGATTCCGCCAACATGATGGAGACCGCAGGATTGCCCGGACAGCTCCTCCAGCTCTTTATATAGCTAGCTGGTGTAACCTTGCAGCGCGGCGATGATGGAGTCGGAATTGATGGTGTGAAACCCGCCGGCGGCGTGCCAGGTTGAGCCGGAGGTCAACTCGGATCGTTCAATCAACGCGATATCCGTCCAGCCGAGCTTGGCCAGATGATAGAGCACGGAGCAGCCGACAACTCCTCCGCCGATAACGGCCACTTTGACATGGGATTTCATAGATTTGCTCTCCCGCTAGTTAATCTTTATTTTATCCAAGGACCGTGAAGCTGCTGTCCTGGCTGACCTCCCGATTGCGCGAAAAAGTGCCCATCGAGAGGTCATAATCGATATTCTCAAGATGGAAATGAACCGGATCGACATCATGGTCGCGACCGTCCTCGCATTCACGGATCAGTTTCTCCATCATCCGCCCGGCGACCGGCGCGTTCTTGAACTGGTTCCCGCTGGTCCCGATGGCGAGATAATAACCGCCCAAGCTCGATTTATCATAAATCGGCACCCAGTCTCGGGTCACGTCATAGAGCGCGACGACGCCCTTGGTCTGGCGTGGGACGCCCATCTCCGGAAACCGCTGCGCAAGGCGCAATACTTGCGCGTTCCATTGTTCGGTGAAATCCTCGTTGAAATTATCCGGATCAACCCATTCCTGCGCGTCGCATTTGGGGTCTTCCGATCCGATAAGTATATGGTTGCCAAGCTCCGGCCGACAATAAATCCCAGCATCGCTGTCAGAAAGCACAACACCGTCGGCCTCGAAATCAAACCCGGCGGGAGAGGGGACATGCGCGACCTCATGGCGAAGGGCGCGGGTTGTCATTTTCATATCATCCAGCACGCCCGCCATTTCATTGATTTTGCCCGAATGCGGCCCGGCGACATTGACCACGACAGGCGCATCAATCTCAGTGCCGTCCTTTAAGGTGACACCGGTGACATTACCATCGGTCTGCCGGATTGCAATAACCTCGGCATTGAACTTGAAAATGGCGCCATGGGCCTCGGCGGCGACTTGTGCGTTATGGGCGGCGAGTTGCGGATCACTGACATATCCACCCCGCGGGAAAAAGACGCCGCCCGGAACTGTGTCGCCTGTCGGCTCGCCAAAGGCGGGATCATCGGGCCGTTTCACCGGTGCGAATTGATGTGTGTCGATTATCGGTAATTTCTCACGCATTTGCTCCGGCGTCAGATCTTCATAGGGGCAGCCGATCTTGTCCATCAGGGTGCAGATTTTCCGCATGTAATCATTATGCGGTGTCTTCACGATCAGCGCGCCGGTATCGTGATATTTAATCAGGCCCTTTTCATCCTCCACCCCGACATAGTCCGCCCAATTCTTCCAGTAGAACCCCCCCTCATAGGCGAGGGCGCAGGTATCTAGTGCGGAAAAAAAGGTTCGGAAAATAGCGCAGGAAGCGGAGGTTGAACCAAAGCCCGAAGCGGGCAGGCGATCGATCGAGAGAACCTTGCGCCCGGCCTTCGATAGTTCGTAAGCAATGCAGGCTCCGATAACCCCGGCGCCGATTATGACGGCATCAAATTTATCGCTCATCGGCTGTATCTCCCTTACCGCTGGCCTTTTGATTTCATCAACTATTTCCTTGCGGATGGCCTCACGCAAGCGGAAACTGTCCAATTGAAGGACATCGGCATGAAAAAATTAATGTCATGTCGTTTTCATAAAAAAGCGGGTCGGCGGGGTGTAAATTGTCATGGCCGCAGATCAAACCCAACAGCCAGAATCTTCGCAGTTTTGACATTTTGACGACAGAGTCGCAGAGAGAATAGTCTTAAATAGGTTCCCGACCAACGTAAATTCATGGCATAGTGTTTTCAGCTATCAGAGGTACGGGGACGCCATGTGTTGAATAGAATGAATATGTCGAAACGGCTGGGCAGCGGGGTTGTTATGTGTGCTCTCCTGCTTGGTGCGGCGCTGCCACTCCGGGCCGAGACGATTACGATCCGGAATTTCGACGACTTCGCCAGCTTTTTTAAGCGTAACGGCTATTCAATTCCGAAATGGAAATCGGGAACGCAGGATGTTCCACCCTACACAATCCTCGATATCCCGGAAGAATGGCGTAAAAAAGTGGCACCAGAAATGCCGGTAGCGGAGAAAAAGAGAACTTTTTTCCGCCTCGCAATTCCGCTCGCTTTCGTTGCCAATCATGCCCTCAAGGAAGACCGGAAAAAGCTGACGTCCATTGAGAAAGATCAAAAGGCGGGCGAGGATCTCTCGTCCCATGACAAGAAATGGCTCGCGGAACAGGCAGAAAATTATGGCCTTGCGGGTGGCGATACAGGCGATAGTTTTTGGCGGGAAATCAAGAAGCGGATGGATATCGTACCGCCTTCCCTCATTGTTGCGCAGATGGTGGATGAAAGTGGTTGGGGTACCTCGCGCTTTGCCGCAGAAGGAAACGCCTTGTTTGGGCAGTGGAGCTATAAGGGCGGTATCAAGCCGAAGGAGCAGCGAAAAAGCAAGGGCAACTATAGTGTCGCGGCTTTCAAGACTCCGCTGGCGTCGGTGCGTGCCTATCTGCTCTATCTTAACTCCCATGTGTCTTATGCGGATTTCCGTGACCGGCGGGCGACGCTTCGGGCGGACTGGAAGGCAATCACCAGTTCAGATCTTGTGGGGGGATTGAACAAATACTCCGAACGGGGGGAAGCCTATGTTAAAGATATCTCGAATATCATCAGGCGTAACCAGTTATCCCCACTTGATCATGCCAAGCTTGCCGACGGTAAAATCATGTATCTGGTCTTGAAATAAAACGCGGGCAATCAATCTGAGGCGATGGCCTGACCTGCGGGTGTAGCCGCTCGCCGCTTATCAACGGCCTTGAAACGCAAGCGCACAAGCCGGTTTAAATTGGTCAGCCCGTCCAGCAGGCCCGGAATAACCACTTCCGATGGTTTTTTCTGCTGCGATAGATGGCGCAGCGCCGTCAGCATGGTATCGCTCGCCCGTTCGTCATCATCGACAAGAACGCCAATCAACCCGGCTTCCGCCGCGCGTGTCGCTCGGATATATTGTTCCAGGCGCGGCACCGTCCGCGGGATGATAAGCGCTCGCTTGTTCATCGACAGGACTTCGCAGAAAGTATTGTACCCGCCCATAGCGACAACGGCAGACGCTTCCTGCATCAAGCTTTCCATATGGCTATCGAAGGTAACCGCGCGTACGCGGGGCAGCTGCTGTATCCGGTCGCGGAAGCTCGAGCGGGTGTCCGGCGGCATAAAGGGCCCCAAGACGAACAAGGCGCTGAGCGGTGGCTGCCGATTTCCTTCATAGGCGCGAAGGACCCAGTCCGGCAGGACATCTCCGTCGCCGCCGCCGCCAACTGTCACGAGCACATAAGGCTCCGTCATCTCATCCAGAATGGCCGGTCGTGATACCGCGGGGGCTGAGCGCCTCAGATAACCAGTATAGGTGATTTTCCGTTTGACGCTGGCGGGAATATCGAGGCCTGTTAACGGATTGTATATCTGCTTGACGCCAAAAATCCAGATATCGTCATAGATATCCTCAAGCGCAGACAAGACATTCTTGCGCTCCCACTCCGGTTCAAGCAGGGACGGATCATCCAGAACGTCCCGAAGGCCGAGCACAAGATGAGTTCCCGATGCCTTTAACATACCCGGCGTATCCGTCACCTCGCCTTTCAGGCCATAAGGTTC
>CALEMG010000544.1 GCA_937910835.1 uncultured Alphaproteobacteria bacterium
CGCGGACATTTCCAAGGCGCCTTTTGGCACATCATACGCCAGCCTTTTTCGCGAGCATAAGCCGCTCCGCTATTTCACCAACCCAACCCATCCGATCTATTCCGCGATCAAGCTGGCTATCGATTCCGGTGCTGGTGCTGTTGATACGACCTTCAGGACGAAGGTGGCGTCGGCGAATACTCCGCCCGATGATGCCGAGCATGAGCTGGTTATCGTCGTTGTTGGTGAAACCGCCCGCGCCGATCACTTTGGCCTCAACGGATACCCGCGGCAAACAACCCCGCGACTTTCAAAACGAAAAGATATTATCTCTTTCAGCGACATGCGATCCTGCGGCACATCAACGGCGGTGTCCCTGCCCTGCATGTTCTCTCTCGATAACCGTTCGGATTTTGCCATCGACCAGGCGAATTTCACGGAGAATGTCCTTGATGTTCTGGTGAAGGCCGGCGTGTCCGTCCTCTGGCGGGACAACAATACCGGCTCCCAAGGAGTGGCGAACCGGATCCGCTATGAATACTTCCAGGATCCGGACAAAAACCGCCGATGCGATGAGGAGGGATGCCGCGACATCGGGATGCTGGATGGGCTGGAGGACTATGTCGAGCAACAGGAAGGCGACATCCTGATCGTCCTCCACCAGATAGGAAGTCACGGCCCTGCCTATTTCAAGCGCTACCCTGATGACTATGCCGTCTTTGCGCCGGATTGTCAGTCGAAGGAACTTGGCTCTTGCACCGAAACCGAGATCGTCAACGCCTATGATAATACCATTCTATATACCGACAGCTTCCTTGATGCCGCCATAACTTTCCTAGAAAGCAAACAGGATCACTTTGAAACGTCGCTGATCTATTTGAGCGACCATGGGGAATCGTTGGGTGAAATGGGGGTTTATCTGCATGGAATGCCCTATCTCGTAGCACCAGCCTCGCAGACCCATGTGCCCTTTATCATCTGGGCGGGAGAAACATCGGATATAGACCGAGAGAGATTGCGGGCTCGGCTCAACGAGCCGATGACTCATGACGATTTCAGTAAACTGTTGCTGGAGGCTTTTGAGATTATCGTCGACGACAAGCAGATTGTCAGTGACACGCAATTTTTACCCATGAAACCGGAAGACCATCTGCACTAAGGCTAACCGCTAGACAACAATGCCCGGTTTCTTCGGTGTGTCCAGCGTGGGCGTATTTTCCGTGGCCGCCCCCCCATCCTTCTTGCTCATGACATAGTGGAGCTTGGCGAGCGCCGTGCGCTTGAGTTCCTCCTGCCCGACAGAACTCGGCCCGACGATGGAAACCTCCATCATCGTCACCGGATCGATCGCCGATACCTTGACCGAAGATCCATGCTGCTGGAACTCGACGATATATTCGCCTTTTGCATTATCGGGTGACATAACCGTTTGCCTGAATATTTCAAAACCACTGCCTTGAGCATACCATATATTGTTTTAAAGACTATGAAGCATATTGATGTTGCAGCGCAAAACGGCTAAACAATCGATCCTATGCCGCCTCCCCGGCCAAAGAATATAAATATATAATCGGAGATACACTTTTGAGCAGCGCCTCTTCTAAACCCGTCTTTGACCCTGTCGACCCTTTCTTGCTGGATGACCAACTGACCGAAGAAGAACGGTTGGTCCGTGATACCGCCCGCGACTATTGTCAGGACAAATTGATGAGCCGGGTACTGGAAGCAAACCGGCACGAAACCTTCGACCGGGCCATCTTCACCGAGATGGGCGAACTGGGATTGCTCGGTTCGACCATCGAAGGCTATGGCTGCGCCGGTCTCGGCTATGTTTCTTACGGTCTTGTCGCACGCGAGGTGGAGCGGGTCGACAGCGGTTACCGCTCAATGATGAGCGTGCAATCCAGCCTCGTCATGCATCCGATCAACGCCTATGGCACCGAGGAACAGAAACAGAAGTACCTGCCGAAGCTTGCGACCGGCGAATGGATTGGCTGCTTCGGCCTCACCGAACCCGATCACGGCTCCGACCCCGGCTCCATGGTGACGCGGGCGAAATCCGTTGATGGCGGCTACCGTCTGAACGGCGCAAAAATGTGGATCACCAACGCCCCGGTTGCCGATGTCTTCGTCGTCTGGGCGAAAACCGATGACGGTGTCATTCGTGGCTTCGTTCTTGAAAAGGGCATGGAAGGCCTCTCGGCACCGAAGATCGAGGGTAAATTCTCCCTTCGCGCCTCCATCACCGGCGAAATTGTCATGGACAATGTCTTCGTGCCGGAAGAAAATCTGCTCCCTAATGTCCAGGGCCTCGGCGGTCCGTTCGGTTGCCTCAACAGCGCGCGGTTCGGCATCGCCTGGGGCGCGCTTGGCGCGGCGGAATTCTGCTGGCAGGCCGCGCTCAACTACACAATGGAACGCAAGCAGTTCGGTCGCCCTCTTGCCGCCAATCAGCTGATCCAGAAAAAGCTCGCCGATATGCAGACGGAAATCTCCATCGGTCTGCAAAGCTGCCTCCGTGTCGGTCGCCTGCGGGATGAAAACCGCGCCGCGCCGGAAATGATCTCCCTGATCAAGCGGAACAGCTGCGGCAAAGCCCTCGACATCGCGCGCACGGCTCGCGACATGCATGGCGGCAACGGCATCTCGGATGAGTATCACGTCATCCGGCATGTCATGAACCTGGAGGCCGTCAATACCTATGAAGGCACCCATGACGTTCATGCGCTGATTCTGGGGCGCGCCCAGACAGGCATTCAGTCCTTTACCGGCGCGTAAAATAACGCCACAATCAGCCCCATAAACAAATAAAACAGCAAAAAGCTGCGGGAGGAAAAAATGAAAATAGCGGGCAAGAATATTGTGATCACCGGCGGGGCAAGCGGCATCGGCAAGGCGCTGGCGGAACGCTTCCATGCGGAAGGTGCGAAGGGCATTACCGTCGCCGATATGCAGGAAGGACCGCTGAAAGAGGTTGCAGCCTCCGTCAACGGCCTCGCGGTTCCGTGCAATGTGGGGAAAGAATCGGATATCCAGAATCTGGTGGCGAAGGCGGAGGAGGCCTTTGGTCCCATCGATATTTTCGTCTCCAACGCCGGGCTCGCCCGTTATGGCTGGGAGGAAACGTCGGACGAAAACTGGCAGCTTAACTGGGATGTCCATGTGATGGCCCATGTCTATGCGGCCCGCGCCGTGGTCGACAAGATGATCGCGAATGGCGGCGGCTATCTGGTGAATACAGCCTCCGCCGCCGGATTGCTCAGCCAGGTCGATAGCGCGACCTACGCCACCACGAAGCATGCGGCCATTGCCTTTGCAGAGACCATGTCGATCCGCTATGGCGACAAGGGCGTGCGCGTTTCCGTCCTCTGCCCGCAGCAGGTTCGCACCGCGATGACGGAAAACCGGCTCGACGGCGTTGCCTCTGTTGACGGGACGATGGAGCCGGAAGAACTCGCCGATTGTGTGGTCGAGACGATGGACAAGGAGGAATTCCTCATCCTCCCGCATCCGCAGGTTCGCGAATATATGCTGCGAAAGGCCACCGACTATGACCGCTGGCTGAAAGGCATGCGCAAGCTCCGCGACGCCTATGTGAAGTAAAACAGCGCCCCGCGCTATTGATCGGCGGCCAGCGCCTTTTCGAAGAAGCTGGTCGCCATTTTCATATCGCCATACTGGCCGAGATCATTATGCCCCGCGCCCTCGATCCTTATAAAGGCGGTGCCCGGCGGGGCAAGGGTCGCAAGCTTCTCCCCCTCCTCAAACGGAATCACCTTGTCCTCGGTCCCATGGATGATCAGGATTGGCGCCCTCACCTCGCCGATCACTTCGTCATTGCGGAAAGGATATCTCACCATAAACTTGAAGCCCGGCACCCAGCCGACGCGGTAGCGCGCAATCGCCAGCAAATTGGTCGGCGGCGCCTCAAGCACGACCGCGAACGGCTCGCGCGCCGCCGCTACCGGCACGGCCACCCCAGTGCCGATCGAATGGGCGAGGATACCGATAGGCTGCCCCCCTTGCGCGGCGAGGAAATCATAGGACGCCAGCCCGTCGATGATCACGCCTTCTTGCGTTGGCGCACCCGTGCTGCCGCCATAGCCCCGGAATTCCGCGAGCAGCACGCCAAACCCGGCCTTGCTGAGCGCCTCCCCGCGCGCGAGCTGATTCGCCGCGATCTCGGCATTACCGTGGAAGACAAGGATGCTGGCCTTCGCCGCGCCTGGCGGATGGTAGAGCGCGTGCAGCCGCTCCCCGTCCGGGGTCGTGATGACCACCGCCGCGAACCCGCCCTCATGCGCCCCCGCATTCTCCCCCTCCGGCACGGGAAAGACAAACGCCCCTTGCGCAAAATAAATCCCCGTAAAGGGGATCACAACAAAGAGCATGATAAGGGCATACAGCCAGAGAGCAATTTAACGGGGAGGGGTCATGAGGGTGCTAAATCTGATAAATGAATAACTAGGTCTCTAGTAAACGGCATAAAGAAATTTCTAGAATTTTCTAATCTTCAGTATTCTCTTAATTTCCTTACACTGTTTAGCAAATTCAGTATCTGTTTTATACACAGTTTTTATAAAATTATTTGCCCAATTCAACAGATCGAATAATCGTTCGGGAGTATCAGGTAGGTACGCCTTATTCGCATGGATAATATTATTTCTTATAATACGTAAATACTTATAGCAATTATAAAAAACTCCTAAATTTTCATCGAATTTTATGTCTTCATAAACATATTGTTCAGTCGAGCCATCATATTTCATTGGAATACCAATTTCCCTCAAGCTATCAAATATCTTTTCGTCGATCTCCGGTGGGTCTATTTCAAAATGCTTGATCGTTCCTTCAAATGCCATTTCGTTAAGTAGAAGATAAATAATTTGTCGTTCTTGTTTATGCATCTTATAAATCCTTCTACTATCTACGCTTCATATCTTCCTGCTTCGACGGCTCGGAGAAAAATAAGAAGGGCGCTGATTACATCAAATATGTAGCGTGCTTCCGACGGTTCTAAAATCGTATTGTCATGGGCGAAGGATTGAAAATTTCGAACTTCATTATAGCCTTCGAATAAACTAATCGCGGACTTCAAAGCACGATCCGTAAATTTGCTTAGCTCCCTCTCTCTCAGCAATTCTTGGCGGTATCTACCAAATCGTGAATGCAGTGGATCATTGTGATTACATTCGATTCCACGAGTCTGCAAAAGATGGGCAAGCTTTTTCATACAATAAGTATGAAGATGATCCATAGCCGCTTCTGGCTTGTTTGCTTGTAAATCTCGCTCTATATCCGAGATCAGTTCATCAAGCGTCCTGTCACGAGTGTAACGGTCAAGTGCGGCCGCACTTGGAAGTTCCATATTGCCTTCAATCCCGGCAACAATGTTTAAAAATACGCGCCTCATTTCTTCTTCTTGGACGCTATTTGCGTTACCGCCATTCCTTCTGATTAAGCCCTCTCTTCTGTCCCATAGAGCTCTCAAAACCTTCACGACAGTGTAAGCGTCTTCAATTTCAACTAAAGATGAAAGACGATTTCGCTTTGAAGTACCCTTGGCTTTATACTTTTGATCATCAATATCTATTTGAAACTCATCTTCAAAAAATTCAGATATTGTACGATCCGAAAAATCGAGCACGTATCCGAGGCCTTGTGGATAGCTCATCGCCTCTTCAATTAAACGATTATCTGAACGCTTAAGTTTAACCATTCCCACCTCTGTAGTGGATTCAGTATGTTTCAACTTTCAACAAAAAACCTTATGCGCGCAACCGTTTTAATTGATAACTTTATAATGTAATTCCCTCACCGCCCCTTAAACACCGGATCGCGTTTTTCCAGAAATGCCTGTATCCCCTCGGCGTGGTCTTCGGAGGTGATGGCGACGGTGTATTGGTCGATATCCATATAGCTGACGGCGTGGTTGAGGGCATTTGCGGCGACCGACGCGCCCTGCTTGATCATGCGGACGGGGAGCGGCGGCATGGCGGCGATTTTCTTTGCGAACTCCAGTGCAAGCTCATAAGCCCCGCCCTCCTCCGCCACTTCCTCGATCAGGCCCCAGCTTTGCGCCTTCTCGGCGCTGATCTTATCAGCGACGATGCAGAGCTGCTTGGTGCGCGCCGGGCCCATCAGATTGACCATGCGCGGCACGGATTGCCAGCTCATATTCATGCCATTGCGGATTTCCGGCACCCAGAAAATCGCGCCCTTTGACGCGACGCGCATATCGCAGGCGACACCCAAGGCCACGCCCCCGCCGATGCAGTAGCCATCCACGGCGATGATGGTCATGGGTTGCAAATCTTCCCATGCCTTGCTCATCTTCGGGCCGACGGCGAGTATCTCCCGCCGTTCCATCACGCCCGCGCTTATCCGGTCCTTCACGGCGGGGTCTTTCAAGTCGAACCCGACGGTGAAATTCTTGCCATTTCCGGTGAGGATGATGGCGCTGGTCTCGGTGTCACCCTCGAATGATTTGGCAACCTCGGTCAGTTCCTTCATCGCGTCGATGGAGAGCGGGTTGACGTCAATGCCGCGATCGAAGCGGACGGTGGCGATGCGCCCCTCGCGCGTCACAGTTACATAGTTGTAGCTCATGCTTTTCCCCTTTATTGTTTTTTTGTCGAAGCATTCCCGCGAAAAAGGAACCATAAATGCCCGCTTATATGATCGCCCGGATCAATGTCACCGACCCGGAGCAATATGAAGTCTATAAATCCCTCGCTCCGATCGCCATCAAAAAATATGGCGGGCGGTATTTAACGCGCGGCGGGCCGATGGAAACCCTTGAAGGACCGGAGGAAACCCAGCGGGTGGTTCTCCTTGAGTATCCGGATATGGCGACGGCGAAGGCCTTCTATGACAGCCCGGAATATAAAAAGGCGCGCGACGCCCGAAAAGACGCCGCCGACGGACAGTTTCTTCTGCTGGATGGCCTCGACAAACCGCTCTGGTAGGCTAGAACAGCTCCCCGTCCGGCAAGGGCGCGAAATAGGCCGCGATATCCGCCTCGCTCACCTCATCGAGCCTGGCAGGTTTCCATTTGGGCGACTGGTCCTTATCGATAACGGCGGCGCGTGTGCCCTCGTAGAAATCAACGCCCTTGATTACGCGCGCCACCATGCGGAACTCCATGCGCATGCAGTCATCGAAATCAAGCTTAGCGCCACGGCGAAGCTGCTCAAAAGTGAGCTTCATGCTGGTCGGTGACTTAGTCAGCAGAGAATCTGCGGTCTTGGCGGCCCAGGGATCATCGTCGCTTTGAAGGCTGTCGATAATCGCCGTGACCGAGCCTTTCGAGAAATGGCGGTTAATTTGCGGGAGTTTCTCCTCAATCGGGCCTGCGCCGGGATTAGTGGCAAAGCCTTTGAGTATGTCGTCCAGCTCCGCACTGGCGTCATTGCTAAAGCCATGCGCGCAGAGCGCCTCTTTAAGGGCGGGCAACTGCGCTGCCTCGATATAGTTATGCGCGATCCCGGCAAAGACCGAATCCGCCGCTTTCAGTCGCGCACCGGTGAGGCCGAGATACATACCAAGCTCGCCTTCGAGCCGCGGCAGGAAATAGGTTCCGCCCACATCGGGAAAGAGGCCGATGCCGCTTTCGGGCATGGCAAACAACGTCCGCTCCGTCGCGATGCGATGGCTGCCATGGACCGAGACGCCAACCCCGCCGCCCATGACGATCCCGTCGATCAGCGCGATGTAAGGCTTCGGGAAATGCTTGATGCGAGTGTTTAGAAGATATTCATCGCGATAGAAATGATAGGGATAATCGCCGCCGGCACGCCCCTCGTTATAAAGCTTGACGATATCGCCGCCCGCGCAGAAGGCCTTCTCTCCGGCACCCTCAATCAGCACGGCCTTAACGCGCGCATCCGTCTCCCATTCGGTCAGCTGCGCATTGAGGGCGAGGCACATTTCATGGGTGAGCGCGTTCAGCGCCTTTGGCCGGTTGAGCGTGACAAGCCCGATCCCGCCTTTCACCTCAAACAGGATTTCCGCATCCTCACTCATAACTCAACTTCTCCCCTGCCCTTCGCTCAGCTTACGCGAGATGACGACGCGCATAATCTCGTTGGTGCCTTCCAGAATTTGGTGAACGCGGGTATCGCGCACGAACCGCTCCAGTGGAAAGTCCCGCAAATAGCCATAGCCGCCGTGAAGCTGCAATGCCTCGTTACAGACATTAAAGCCGACATCGGTCGCGAATCTCTTGGCCATAGCGCAGTAAAGCGTCGCCTCCGGGTCTTTTGCATCGAGTTTTGCCGCCGCCTGACGGATCATGAGGCGCGCAGCCTCCAGCTCCGTCGCCATATCGGCGAGCTTGAACTGCAGCGCTTGAAAGCTACCGATGGGCTTGCCGAACTGTTTGCGATCTGCGGCATACTCTTGCGCAAGCTCAAGGCAGGCACGCGCCGCGCCGATGGAACAGGCACCGATATTGAGCCGCCCGCCGTCAAGCCCCATCATCGCAATCTTGAAGCCGTCGCCATCGTTACCGATCAGGTTCTCCATCGGCACGCGGCAGTCATCAAAGAGGACCTGCGCCGTCGGTTGGGAGTTCCAGCCCATTTTGCGTTCCTGCGCGCCAAAGCTTATGCCCGGCGCATCCTTCGGCACGGCAATACAGCTGATCCCTTTCGGGCCATCGTCGCCTGTGCGCACCATGGTGACATAGACATCAGACTTCCCGCCTCCGGAGATAAACGCCTTCGCCCCGTTCAGCACATAATGATCGCCATCGCGGACAGCCTTGGTGCGAAGCGCCGCCGCGTCAGAGCCCGAGCCTGGCTCGGTCAGGCAATAGCTCGCGAATTCTTCCATGCTGGTAAGTTTCGGAAGGAATTTCGCCCGCACCGTGTCAGACCCGAAGCGATCAATCATCCAACTCGCCATGTTATGGATCGAGATAAAAGCCGCCGTCGAGGCACAGCCGGACGCCAGTTCTTCAAAAATGATGGCCGCGTCAAGACGGGAGAGCGCGGAGCCGCCATGCTCCTCCCCCACATAAATGCCAGCAAAGCCAAGCTCGGCGGCTTTGCGCATTTCCATGACAGGGAATGTTTTTTCTTCGTCCCATTTCTCGGCACTGGGGGCGAAAACTTCGGCGGCGAAGCTTCGCGCCATATCGCGAAAAGCCACCTGATCTTCCGATAGATTAAAGTCCATGGGTATCGGCCTCTTTCTCTGCTTCGCCTCGTTGATACGACCTTGCGCGGACTGTGTCAATAAATTACCAAACGATCGTTAGGCTTAAACATTTGCGGCCCGCTCCGCTTGAGGATACTATGCCGCGAAACACTATCATCGATGCGACAGAAGCAGGAAGCCTTTCATGAAAACCCTTGCGCCCCATTTCCCTCGCACCCGCATGCGCCGGGTTCGCAGAACCGACTGGTCCCGGCGTCTGGTTGCGGAAAACGCCCTGACCCCCAATGATCTGATCTGGCCGGTCTTCGTGCATGAAGGGGAGGATCTCGCCATCGATATCCCGTCCATGCCAGGGGTAAAGCGGCTCAGCCTCGATCTGCTCGTCGTGGCAGCGAAGGAGGCCCACCGCCTCGGCATTCCGGCGATTGCACTGTTTCCCGCCATTGAGCAGGAGCTTAAAACCGATGACGGACGCGAGGCGCTAAATAAGGACAATATCATCTGCAAGGCGATCAAGACGATCAAGGATGCGGTGCCAGAGATCGGCGTGCTTTGCGACGTCGCGCTCGATCCCTTCACCATCCACGGGCAGGATGGGCTTGTCGAGGATGGCTATGTGGTCAATGACGCCACCCTTGATGTGCTGATCGGACAGGCGCTCAACCAGGTGGAGGCCGGCTGCGACATCATCGCGCCGTCCGACATGATGGACGGACGCATCGGCGCAATCCGCGACGCGCTGGAGCAGGAAGGTCACCGCGACACGCTGATCATGTCCTACGCTGCGAAATATGCCTCGGGCTTCTACGGGCCGTTCCGTGATGCGGTCGGCTCAACCGGTAATCTTGGCACCGGCGACAAACGTACCTACCAGATGAACCATGCGAATACCGACGAGGCGCTCCGCGAGGTCGCGATGGATATTAACGAAGGCGCGGACATGGTCATGGTGAAACCGGGGATGCCCTATCTCGATATCTGCCGCCGGGTGAAGGATGAGTTTGGCGTGCCGACATACGCTTATCAGGTCTCGGGGGAATATGCGATGCTAGCTGCGGCGGGACTCAACGGCTGGCTGGATCGCGAAAAGGTCGTGATGGAAAGCCTGCTCGGCTTCAAGCGCGCGGGCTGCGACGGCATCCTCACCTATTTCGCGATCGAGGCCGCACTTCGTCTGCAGGACTAGCGTCCACCCGACACATCGATCAGGGAGCCCGTGACGTAGCTTGATTGATCAGACAACAGCCAGAGGACGGCATCGGCAATCTCCTGCGCTTCGCCGCCGCGCTGCATCGGCACCATGGATTTCACCCGGTCGACGCGGTTCGGCTCTCCGCCGCTCGCATGGATATCGGTGTAGATGACACCGGGACGCACGGCATTCACGCGAATCCCCTCATTTGCAACTTCCTTGGCAAGTCCCATGGTCATTGTATCGATCGCCGCCTTAGACGCCGCGTAATCGACATATTCATTGGGGGATCCCAACTTCGCCGCGACGGAGGAGATATTGACGATCACGCCGCCCTTGCCCGCATGAGCGGTGGATAGGCGCTTCACTGCCTCCCGCGCGCAGAGAAACGGTCCGGTGATATTGGTGGTGAACATGCGTTCCAGCCGTTCAAGGCTCATATCCTCAACCCGGGAGGCCTTGTCGACGATCCCGGCGTTATTCACCAGCGCGCTGAGCGGGGCCAGTTCCCGATCGACAGTTTCGAACATGCGGAGGATATCGGCCTCTTTCGTCATGTCGGCCTGAACCGCAATCGCCGTGCCACCCGCCGCCTGTATCAGGGAGATCACCTCCCCCGCCGCCTCCGCGTTATGGGCGTAGTTGACGCAAACCTGATAGCCGACCTTCGCGGCGCCAAGGCAAATGGTCCGGCCGATTCCCCGGCTGCCACCGGTCACAATAACAGAGCGTTCCATTTAACTGTTCCTTCCTTCAAGAGCCTGCTCAATATCAGCGATCAGATCATCTGCGCTTTCAATTCCGATGGAAAGCCGCAAGAGATCTTCCGGACAGGGCGTACCCTCCCCCTCGATGCTGGCGCGATGCTCGACAAGGCTCTCGACCCCGCCAAGCGACGTTGCCCGCTTGAAAATTTTCAGCCGTGAAGCAACCGCCATCGCCGCCTCTTCTCCGCCCTCTATACAAAGGCTGAGCATCCCACCAAAGCCGCCATTCATCTGCCGTGCCGCGATGTCGTGCCCCTCATGGGATTCAAGCCCCGGATAGAGGACCGTGCGAATGCCTTTCGCACGCTCGAAATGCTTTGCAATGGCCATGGCGCTTGAGCAGGCGCGCTCGACCCGTAAATGCAGGGTGCGCATCCCGCGCAGCAGGAGCCACGCTTCGAACGGGCCCATAACCGTGCCGTTCGTCCTCCGGTTGGTGATAATCCTGTCCCAGAAGTCATCCATCTTCGCGGTGACCAACGCGCCGGACAGCACGTCGGAATGGCCGTTGAGATATTTCGTCGCCGAATGCATGACGATATCCGCGCCGAATTTCAAGGGGTTGGTGAGCAAGGGCGTCGCCACCGTGTTATCGACGGCAAGCCGCGCGCCTGCCTCTTTCGCAACCTTCGCCCATGCGGCAATATCATCAATCTCCCAAGCGGGGGTGGCCGGTGTTTCCATCCATAGAAGATTCGTTTTTCCGGGCCTTACCGCCTGATCCAGTGCTGCAATATCACCATTCGGAACGGAGCTCACCTCAAAGCCCCATGTATTGCCGAAGGACAATATCCAGTCACGCAGGCCCCAATACATAACCGCAGGGATAATCATGTGATCGCCGGGACGGAGCGCCTGGACCACCGCGACCCCCGCCGACATGCCCGAGGAAAAGAGGAGCGCGGTGCTCCCTCCCTCAAGGGCGGCAAGAAGCTGTTCCGGCTGCTCATAGTTCGGGTTATCCGGTCGGCTGTATATGCGGCCCGTGGGATAGCTACCGTCCGGCTCCCGCTCATAGGTCGTCGCCGGATAGATACCAGGGGCCAAACTCTTGTGCGCCGATTCCATCCAGCCCAGCCCCTGCGCAATCAGGGTTTCGCGTTTAAGCGGTTTATTTTTATCCGTCATGGCGGAATTTCCTCACAAAATGACCGGTTGTCACGTTCTGGTAGTGATCATGCATATATTTGGTTTCGACAACAGGGAGATTTCCCATGAGCCTGATAACAGATGTCATCGACGGCCTGAATGCCGAACGCAAGAAGGCCAATCTTACCCCGCTCACCCCGAACGATCTTCTGATGCAGACCGCGCAGCAGCATGCGGAATTCATGGACCGAAAACAAGCGCTCTCGCATATCGGCGCGGGTAGAACGACGTTTGATCAGCGTATTCATAGCGTCGGATATAATTTTTCCACTGCGGCGGAAAATGTCGCCCTCGGCGCGGTAGATGCGTCCGGAGTCGTCAAGATGTGGATGGACAGCCCCCCGCACCGCGCCAATATCCTGAACGACAAGGTGATTGATGTCGGCCTTGGCATCTCCCCGGCGACGCCGGAGACCCCCGAAGTGATGCGCTACTGGTCCCTCTCCCTCGCCGCGCCGCTCTGACTTACTTGTTCAGCTTGCGCAGACGGCGGATCAGGCTGGACGTATCCCAGCGGTTGCCACCCATATTCTGGACATCGCTGTAATATTGATCGACCAGAGCCGTGTTCGGCAGGCTCGCGCCGATCTGATCGCCAGTCTTGAGGCAAATCCCAAGATCCTTTCTCATCCAGTCAACCGCAAAGCCGAAATCAAAATCGTCGGCAATCATCGTCTTGTAGCGGTTTTCCATCTGCCAGCTTTGCGCCGCGCCCTTGGAAATCACCTCAATCACTTTCTCCGCATCCAGCCCGGCCTTCTCTGCAAAGTGGATCCCTTCGGAGAGTCCCTGCACCACGCCCGCGATACAGATCTGGTTGACCATCTTGGTGAGCTGCCCAGCGCCCACTTCACCGAGCAGCATACAAGCCCGTGCGTAAGAATCGATCGGTTTGCTGGCGCGGTCGAACTCCGCTTGCGCACCACCGCACATGCCCGTGAGACCGCCATTTTCCGCACCTGCCTGCCCACCAGCGACCGGCGCATCGACAAAACCAACGCCCTTTTCCTTGGCGATAGTGGCTAGTTCCCGCGCCACCTCGGACGAGGCTGTGGTGTGATCGACAAAGACAGAACCAGCCTTCATGGTCGCGAGAATACCGGTATCGCCGAGGACAACGCTGCGCAGGTCGTCATCATTGCCGACGCAAACCATGACGAAATCCGCCCCCTCTGCGGCCTTGGCCGGGGTATCCGCAAATGAGCCGCCATATTCGGCCACCCATTTTTCCGCCTTGGGCGTCGTGCGGTTATAAACGGTCATCTCATAGCCAGCCTTTTGCAAAAAGCCCGCCATCGGATACCCCATAACGCCAAGCCCGATAAATGCTGCTTTCTCTCCCATGTCCACCCGTCTCCTGATCAAGTTTTTCTGATCCAGTTGTAGCGGGTCCCGACCCCGGTTGAAAGTCCCGAGGGGGAATTTTTCGGCAGATGGAAATATGAGGGCTTAGAGAGTGTGGTACTGACCTTTATGGAAGAGGAGTGCCTCTTCCTGATCGGCCATGACGACATTCGTGACCCGGCAGATAAAGACCGCATGATCTCCGGCCTCATGCACCGCATAGGTCTCGCATTCGAAAATGGCGAGGCTGCTCGCGAACACCGGGCTGCCATTCTCCCCTTGGAGATGATCGACCCCTTCAAACCGATTATCACGATTCATGGAGAAGCGGTCGGAAAGATGGCGCTGCTCGGGCGTGAGAATATTCACGGCGAACTTTCCGCTGGAAAGAAATTCCTGACAATGGCCGCCGACATGGGCAAGGCTGAAGAGAACCAGCGGCGGATCAAGGGAGACGGAACTGAAGGAATTCACCGTCACGCCGAGGGGCTCGCCCGTCGCGCCTTGCGACGTGACAACGGTAATCCCTGTGGCGAAACAGCCTAATGCATTTCTAAATTCTCTGGCGTCAAAGCTCATGCGCAACCGATACCCGTATTATAATCCGCGCTTGATCTGCGAGTGATTTGCAAATTGGCGGCACTTTCTCATAAATATCAGCCAAAATCACCCATTTTCTTATACCATCCATCAGCTGCGAATATTGACCAACTCTTTGTCCATACAGGGCTATCTTTAAAAACTTCCTAAAATATCACACGGTTTATTAAACAATCTCGGCGCTAATAC
>CALEMG010000545.1 GCA_937910835.1 uncultured Alphaproteobacteria bacterium
GCAAGGGCAAGATGGAAATCGATGGAAAGCTCGATTTGCATGGTCTCACGCGTGCCGAAGCCCACCGCCGCCTCCGCAGTTTTATCACCGCCCAGCAAATTCAGGGCAAACGCTGCGTGCTTGTCATTACCGGTAAGGGTTCCTCAAAACAGAAGACCGACGATGCATCCTTTATGGCGCCGGAAAAAACGGGCATCCTGCGCGAGGCCGTGCCGAAATGGCTAACCGCGCCGGATTTGCGCCATCTGGTTATTGACATCCGCCACGCGCAGCCGAAACATGGGGGCAGCGGTGCGCTTTATGTCTTGCTCCGGCGCAGCCGCCCCTGAATTTGAGAGAATAAGGACAGTTTCATGACTCCCTTTGGCCTTCGCGTGCGGACCCTTCGCAAAAGCCGCGGGATTACCCTCAAGAAAATGGCCGCTGACCTGGATATCAGCGCCGCCTATCTTTCGGCGCTGGAGCATGGCCATCGCGGCCGCCCATCCTGGTCCCTCGTCGCGCAGATCTGCGATTATTTCAATATTATCTGGGACGATGCGGAGGAGTTGCAGCGCCTCGCCTCCCTCTCCCACCCGTAGGTGGCGGTGGACACCAGCGGATTAAGCCCGACAGCCACGGAATATGCCAACCTGCTGGCCAATGAGATCCGCGACCTGCCGGAGGCGCGGCTGAAGGAAATGCTCGCCTATCTCAAGCGCGGCGGGGCAGACAAATGAGCGAGGCCCGCTCCGACAAGGGCGTGAAACTTGCGCGCGGGGTGCAAAAACTTCTCCATGACATGGCGTCGATGTGATGGGCATCAATGACAAGGGGCGGATCATTATTGTCGAGGTGAAATCCGGCCCCGCCGACTTCCGCGTTGATGAGAAATGGAGCGAATATCTCGATTTTTGCGATGAATTCTATTTCGCCGTTGATGCGGAATTCCCGCAAGGCCTCCTGCCCGAGAGCCACGGCCTGATCATTGCGGACAGTTTCGGCGGTGCACTTGCCCGCCCCTCCGCTGATTTCAACCTCAATGCCGCCCGACGGCGGAATGTCACGCTCCGTTTTGCACGGATCGCCGCCCGACGGCTCCTTGAAACCGAAAACCCCCTACAGGAGAAATTCAATGTGTTCTAGCGCCCCCGAAGGTACCGCTATCCCAAGCGTCTTTATCGATAACCCCCGCACCCGCGTGACCGAATGGCGCTTCAAAAAGCGCGGCGACGCCACCGGATGGCATACCCATGAATATGATTATGTCGTCGTGCCGCTGTTTGACGGGTTTCTCGAAATCGAGCTGCCGGGCGGAGAAATCACCCGCGCCGAGCTCAAAACCGGCGTCCCCTATTTCCGGGAGACCGGCGTCGAACATAACGTCCTCAACGGCAACGACTTCGAATGCGCCTTTATCGAGGTGGAATTTATGACGGTGGAACCGAAGGGGTTTTAGGGACTACCGATACGGATCGTCTTTTGCGAGGTAGTTGGTGACGTAGTCGCTGATGCCGTCCTCTAAACTGCGGAAATTGCCGCCAAAACCAGCGGCACGAAGTTTTTGCATATTGGCTTCGGTGAAATACTGGTATTTGTCGCGAATTTCGATCGGGGTATCCACGTAATTGATCTTTTCCGGCTTGTTCGCGGCGGTGAACACGGCGGATGCGAGGTCCTTGAAGCTTCGTGCCTTTCCCGTGCCGAGGTTAAAGAGCCCGGAAACCGCCCCGTTATCAAGCAGCCAGAGCATCACATCGACGCAATCCTTCACATAGACGAAATCACGGAGCTGTCCGCCGTCCTCATAATCCGGGTTATGGGACTTGAACAGGGTCACGGCCTCGCCTGCGGCGATTTTCGGGTAACTCTGGGCAATGACGCTTTTCATACTGCCTTTGTGATACTCATTCGGGCCGTAAACGTTGAAAAACTTGAGCCCCGCCCATTGCGGTGGCGTCATGGCGCCCCGGGTGATCTCGCGCGCGACGAACTTATCGAAGGCATGTTTGCTCCATCCGTAAAGATTGAGCGGTTGCAGTTTGGCGAGCGCGGCTTCATCCTGATTATCTTCGAACCCGGCCATCCCGTCGCCATAGGTTGCGGCGGAAGAGGCATAGATAAACGGTATCTTGTTATCGGTCGCAAAGCGCCAGAGCATTTTTGTCGGGCGGAAGTTACGTTTCAGGATTAAATCGCCGTCTGTCTCGGTGGTCGCGGAGATCGCGCCCATATGGATGATTGCGCGCAGGCGGC
>CALEMG010000546.1 GCA_937910835.1 uncultured Alphaproteobacteria bacterium
GGGGGCAGTTAATCTCAATACCTTCCGGGATCGGGAAAGCGACGTCATGGCTGAACCCGAGGTTCAACTTCAAAGTCTTTCCCTGTACCGCTGCACGATAACCAACACCGACCACTTCCAAGGTTTTGGTAAAGCCGCTCGAGACACCCTCAACGAGGTTGCTAAGCAATGTCCGCTGCATCCCCCACATCTGGCGGCCGCGGATATTATTTGTGCGCGGTTTGACAGTGATTTGATCATCTTCACGGCTGACGACGACGTCATCAACAAAGGTCATGCTCAGCACACCTTTGCTACCCTTGACGGTTACATCGCTACCGGAGAGCTGGACATCCACACCAGAAGGGATTGTCACCGGATGTTTTCCAATTCGAGACATAATAGCTCCTAGTACAACTTACACAGCACTTCGCCGCCGACATGGGCATCGCGTGCCTCATTGTCCGACAAAACACCGCTCGGGGTGGATAGAATGGCAACGCCCAGACCGTTACGTATGGTCGGCAAATCCTTCACGCCAGTATAAACACGACGGCCAGGCTTTGAAATGCGGCTGACATGCTCAATCACGCCCTTGCCCTGATAATATTTCAGTTCAATGGTGACTTCGGGCTTGCCTTTTTCAGGCTCTGCCACGTCGTATCCGCGAATGAAACCTTCACGCTTCAGCGCCTCAAGAACATTTAACCGCAACTTTGAAGACGGGCTCTTAATGGAGCTTTTCATGGCTCTCTGACCGTTACGAATACGGGTCAGCATATCGCCAAGGGGATCACTTAATGACATTTCTGTATCTCCCTACCAGCTCGATTTGACCATACCCGGAATCTGGCCATTGGACGCCATGTCGCGCAGGCCAATACGGGATAGTTTCAATTTACGGTAAACACCGCGCGGACGACCGGTCAGTTCACAACGATTGCGAACGCGGGTCTTGGACGAATTCCGCGGCAGTTCTGCCAGTTTCAAACGCGCCGCAAAACGCTCTTCCTGCGGCAGCTCCTCATTCTTGCTCATCGCCTTCAGCTCTGCGCGTTTGGTTTCGAATTTCTCGACCAAACGGCGGCGCTTCTGGTTCTTCTCGACAGCACTTTTCTTAGCCATTTCAATTAACTCCTAGGATCAATTAATCTTGAACGGCATGCTGAAACCACTCAGAAGCTCACGAGCTTCTTCGTCTGTTTTTGCAGTCGTGCAGATTACGATATCCATTCCCCGTACGTCCGTTACATCATCGTAATGGATTTCTGGGAAGACAATTTGCTCCTTCAGGCCCATGGCATAGTTGCCCCGGCCGTCGAAACTTTTCTCAGACACACCGCGAAAATCCCGAACACGCGGGAGCGCGATATTAATCAGCCGGTCAAGAAACTCATACATCTGGCTCTTGCGCAGCGTCACTTTTGCTCCGATCGGCATACCTTCACGCAATTTAAAGGTTGCAACGGACTTCTTGGCGGTCGTGACAACCGGCTTCTGACCGGAAATCTTAGCGAGTTCACTCTCAACCGATTTGATCTTTTTCGAATCGGCAACCGCTTCCCCGCACCCAACATTGATGACAATCTTTTCCAGCTTTGGAATCTGCATCTCGTTAGCGTAAGAGAATTTGCCCTGAAGCTGTTTGCGCAGCTCCTCATTATATAATGTTTTAAGTCTTGGCGTCGTCATCGAACTGCCCTCTATATATCAATGACTTCGCCGGAGCGCTTGGCGAAGCGAACTTTCCGGCCGTCATCAAGATTTTTGTAACCAACACGGGTCGCCTTGCCATCCTTCGGATCCTGCAATGCGATATTCGAAATATGGATCGCCGCTTCCTTTTCGACGATACCACCCTGGTCTGCCTGGCTCGGTTTCGTATGGCGTTTCACCATGTTGATACCGGACACAAATACACGGCGGTCTTTGCGACGAACGCTTAGCACCTCGCCGGTACGGCCCTTATCCTTGCCCGTGAGCACGACGACCTTGTCGCCCTTTTTCACTGCGAATTTTTCAGCCATTAGAGAACCTCCGGCGCGAGGGAAATAATCTTCATGTAATTCTTGCTTCTGAGTTCACGCGTTACCGGGCCGAAAATACGGGTCCCGACAGGCTCGCCCTGCTTGTTGATCAGCACGGCTGCGTTGCTATCGAAGCGAATTGCCGTTCCGTCGGTCCGGCGAATTTCCTTTTTTGTGCGCACGATGACAGCTCTCTGCACGTCACCTTTTTTGACGCGGCCGCGCGGAATCGCTTCCTTGACGGAGACAACGATAACGTCTCCGATAGAAGCGGTTTTCCGTTTTGAACCACCCAAAACTTTAATGCACTGCACCTGCCTTGCGCCGGAATTGTCGGCGACCTCCAGGTTGGTTTGCATTTGAATCATAGTCGTTTACCTTCGTTTGGTATCAACACTGTTTACTTAAGCGACGCTTAAAGAACTTCCCAACGCTTCAGTTTCGAGTAGGGCGCACATTCCTGAATACGGACTGTATCGCCTGTCTTGAACTGGTTGTTCGCGTCATGCGCGTGGTACTTTTTCGACTCGACTTTGTATTTCTTATATAGCCGATGCATCACTTGACGATCGACTTTGACAACGACGGTCTGATCATTTTTGTCGCTGACAACTGTTCCTTGCAGGATACGCTTTGGCATCGTTTTCTCTCCTAAGACGCAGCGCTAGCTGACATCACCGTTTTAATGCGGGCGATATCCCGCCGCACCTGGCGTTGGCGCGCCGTATTCTCCAATTGTCCACTGACTTGCTGGAAGCGTAAATTGAACTGCTCCTTCTTCAGTTGAAGCAGTTCCGATTTAAGTTCATCAGCCGTTTTGCCCAGTAAATCCTGTGCTTTCATGGTCAATTTCCTTCACCAATGCGGGTCACGAAACGGGTTTTGATCGGCAATTTAGCCGCCCCCCTCTCGAACGCCTCACTGGCAATTTCGAGTGGAACACCG
>CALEMG010000547.1 GCA_937910835.1 uncultured Alphaproteobacteria bacterium
CGGATATATGCACTTCGGGCAAATTGCCATCAGCGTCCTTGCCTCCGCGTTGGAGAATGCGAACCTGATCGGTAGGAAGCGGTAGAAAAGCTAACTTTGACATATTTTTATCTCCTGCTGATTTCTGTAATCGCAAGATAGAAAAAACAGGTCTGCTTAAATATCCGAAAAACGATGCGGAACTCGGGCAGAATGTCGCAGTGCAAAAAATCCCGTTGACATCGTCCCTGAAATTTTGTCTATGAACGACGGGCCACATCCCCCCACCGGGATGCTCTAGACTGGAAGGTTTAGTTTATTATGACAGTAGAAATGCGTCCGGAGAGACGCCCTAACTCTCCCTTGTTTTCATCCGGCCCCTGCGCGAAGCGCCCCGGATGGTCTCTCCAAAATCTTGAAGATGCGTGGCTTGGTCGCTCCCACCGTTCGGGTGAAGGTAAAGCCAAGCTGAAAGCCGTGATTGATCAGCAACGCGCGCTTCTGGGTATTCCTGATGACTACAAGGTCGGTATCGTGCCGGGCTCTGACACCGGCGCCGTTGAGATGGCACTCTGGTCGATGCTGGGTGCACGTCCGGTCACTATGCTGGCATGGGAAAGCTTCGGCTCCGGCTGGGCGACCGATGTCGTCAAGCAGCTAAAGCTGGAAAATGCCGAAGTGATCACTGCCGGATATGGTGATATTCCCGATCTCGCCGCGACCGACTGGTCCCGCGATGTCGTCTTTACCTGGAACGGCACGACCTCTGGAGTCCGGGTGCCGAACGGCGACTGGATTTCCGATACCCGCGAAGGCCTCGCCATTTGCGATGCGACATCGGCTGTTTTCGCCATGGAGATGCCGTGGGAAAAACTCGATGTCGTGACCTGGTCTTGGCAGAAAGTGCTGGGCGGGGAGGCGGCGCATGGCATGCTGGTTTTAAGCCCGCGGGCTGTTGAACGGCTGGAAAATTATACACCGGCCTGGCCGCTGCCAAAGGTGTTCCGCATGACCAAGGGCGGCAAGCTCATTGAAGGTATCTTCAAGGGCGAGACCATCAACACCCCCTCCATGTTGGCGGTTGAGGATGCGCTGGACGCGCTTTCCTGGGCTGAGAGCATTGGCGGTGGCAAGGGTATGGTCGCCCGCACGGATGCCAACGCGAAGGTGATTTTCGACTGGGTGGCGAAAACCGACTGGGTCGATTATCTGGCAAGCGATCCGGCAATTCGCTCCACCACCTCGGTCTGTCTTAAGATCACCGATGACTGGTTCACCTCCCTTCCGGCGGAGGATCAGCCAAAGGCAGCGAAAGAGCTTGTCGCGATCCTCGAGAAAGAGGGTGCGGCGCTTGATATCGGGCATTACCGCGACGCACCGGCGGGTCTTCGGATCTGGGCGGGCGCGACAGTGGAAGCCGCCGATCTTGAAGCCCTGATGCCCTGGCTCGACTGGGGTTACGCGACACTCAAATCCACTTACAGAATTAATTCCTAATCTTAAGGAACAAGAAAATGGTCAAAGTCCTTATCTCTGACAAGATGAGCCCGCGCGCTGCTGAAATTTTCCGCGATCGTGGCGTAGAAGTAGACGAAAAACCCGGCATGACGCCGGAGGAACTCAAAGCCTGCATTAGCGAGTATGACGGCCTCGCCGTGCGCTCCGCCACCAAGGCAACCGCCGAGATCATCGCGGCGGCAACCAACCTCAAGGTCATCGGCCGCGCCGGTATCGGGGTGGATAATGTGGATATCCCGGCGGCAACGGCGGCCGGCATCTGCGTGATGAACACGCCCTTTGGCAACGCCATCACCACCGCGGAGCATGCCATCGCGATGATGTTCTCTCTCTCCCGCCATATTCCGGCGGCGAATGCCTCCACCCAGGCCGGGAAGTGGGAGAAATCAAAATTCATGGGGGTTGAGTTATATGGCAAGACGCTTGGTGTCGTTGGCTGTGGCAATATAGGCTCCATCGTTGCGGACCGTGCTCTCGGCCTCAAGATGAAAGTCGTCGCTTATGATCCATTCCTCTCACCGGAACGGGCATTGGAACTCGGTGTTGAGAAACTTGAACTCGATGATCTTTTCGCGCGCGCTGATTATATTTCCCTTCATACCCCGATCACCGACAGCACGCGTAATATCATCAATGCGAAGAATATCGCCAAGATGAAGCCGGGCGTCCGCCTCATCAACTGTGCCCGTGGCGGCTTGGTTGTGGAGGAGGATTTGAAGGCGGCCCTCGAATCCGGGCAGATTGCGGGCGCGGCGCTCGACGTTTATGCGGTTGAACCGGCAACGGACAACATCCTTTTCGGCATGGAGAATGTGGTAACGACGCCGCAGCTGGGTGCCTCCACCGATGAGGCGCAGGTCAATGTCGCCATACAGGTGGCGGAGCAGATGTCCGACTATCTGTTGGTTGGATCGGTGGCCAATGCCCTCAATATGCCCTCCGTTACCGCGGAGGAAGCCCCGAAACTGAAACCCTATATGGAACTCGCGGCCCAGCTTGGCGGGTTTGCCGGTCAGGTCACGGAAAGCGGCATCAAATCCGTACGCATCGATTATGAGGGGGCGGCGGCCGGATTGAATACAAAACCGCTTACCTCAATCATCATCCAGAGCCTGCTCGCTCCGTTGATGGACAGCATCAATATGGTGAACGCCCCGGTGGTTGCGAAGGAACGGGGGGTTGATGTGACCGAAAGCTATAACGACCGTGAAGAAGACTATCAGACACTGATCCGCCTTACGATTACCACCGAGCATCAGACACGGGATATCGCGGGCACTCTGTTCGGTGATGATCGCCCGCGTATCGTCAGCATCAAGGGCATCAATATGGAGGCAGAAATCGGGCCCCATATGCTCTATGTCACCAACAAGGACAAGCCCGGCTTTATCGGAGCTCTGGGGTCGGTCTTGGGTGATGCCGGCGTCAATATCGCCACTTTCAACCTTGGCCGCCACAAAGCGGCAGGGGAAGCGATCGCTCTGATCGAGATAGATTCGGAATTGTCTCAGGAGACATTGGATACGGTGCGCAAATTGCCTCATGTGGAGCAGGTCAAGCCGCTCAATTTCTAAGCTCTTTGGGATAAAAACTCGCGCCTTCAGGTGCTCGCGTAAAAGCGGCGGTTAAAAACTGCCGCTTTTTTGCTGTTCCTGTTGGCGACGGCGGGGAAATATGCTTTATAGGCCCACGTAATGAATGACTATTCCGAAAAAGGCCTGCTGCCCGCCGGTTTGGCAGATATGCTCCCGCCCGCGGCTGCACGCGAAGCGCGGATTAATCGTACCCTGATGGATGTTTTTGCAGGCAACGGCTATCTACAGGTCAAGCCTCCGCTCATCGAGTTTGAAGAGCATCTGCTGGAAGGCTCCGGCGCGGCACTCGCCTCCAAAATGTTTCGTGTGATGGACCCGGTCTCCCACCGGATGATGGGTATTCGCACCGATATCACCTTGCAGATCGCCCGCGTTGCGACCACCCGTATGCAACAGGATCCGCGTCCCTTGCGGCTTTCCTATACTGGGCAGGTTCTTCGGGTTTATGGCTCCCAACTCCGGCCGGAGCGGCAGTTTGCGCAGGCCGGGGTGGAGCTGATAGGCCCGTCGGAAACTTCTGCTGATGCAGAGTTGATCTTGCTCGCGGCGGAGGCTTTGGGTGCGCTGGAGGTTGAGAACTTCTCGATTGATCTGACGCTGCCGACGCTCGTTCCAACGCTTTGCCGTGAACTGGGCATAGACGGTGAGACGGCGGCCTCAGCGCGGGAGGCACTCGATCACAAGGATGCGGCTGCGCTTGATGACTATGATGCCCCGCTGAGCCAGATTCTCATCGCACTTTTGAAGGCGGCAGGCCCGGCGAACAATGCTATAGAGGCGCTTGAGAAGATCGACCTTCCCGACGCAGCAGCAGCGCAAGTCATGGCGCTAAAAAAGGTGGTTGCGCAGCTTCAGCAATCCGCGCCGGACCTGAAGCTGACCATCGATCCCGGTGAGTATCGCGGGTTTGAATATCAGACCGGTCTCAGCTTTACGGTGTTTGGTCGCGGCGTGCGCGGGGAACTAGGCCGTGGCGGGCGTTACCGTCTGATGGACGGGGAGTCGGCATCTGGCTTTACGCTCTTTCTCGATAGCTTGATGCGCGCGGTGCCTCGCAGGCCAGCCAATGACCGACTTTACCTTCCCTTCGAAACCAGCCTCGACCATGGATACGCCTTGCGCCAGGATGGATGGTAAACGGTCGCGGGCCTAGCGCCTGAAGACGATATCGAGGCCGAGGCGCGGCGTCTTAACTGTGGCCAGCTTCTCGGGCCCGATGGTATTACGAAACTCTCCTGATCAAAATTTTACATTCAAGGACTGAGGATAATGGCGAACGTAGCGGTGGTTGGCTCCCAATGGGGTGACGAGGGCAAAGGCAAGATTGTTGACTGGCTGTCCGAGCGCGCGGATGTTGTCGTGCGCTTCCAGGGCGGGCATAACGCCGGCCATACGCTCGTTGTGGATGGAAAGGTCTATAAGCTCAGCCTGCTCCCCTCCGGTATTGTGCGCGGCGGGAAGGTGTCTGTGATCGGAAACGGCGTTGTCGTTGATCCCTGGGCGCTGGTGAAGGAGATTGGTACTGTGCGCGAGCAGGGGGTGCTCGTTGCTCGCGGCACTCTTAAAATTGCGGAAAATGCGACGCTGATTCTGCCGTTGCATGGGGAGCTTGATGCCCTGCGGGAGGATGCAAGTTCGGCCGTGAAGATCGGTACGACACGGCGCGGCATCGGTCCGGCTTATGAAGACAAGATCGCTCGCCGAGCAATTCGTGTTTGCGACTTGACGGACACGGAGTTGCTGAAACGGAAAATTGCGACCCTGCTTGATCACCACAATGCGCTTCGTAAAGGTATGGGCGCTGAGTTGGTGGATTGTGATAAGTTGCTCGCGCAACTCATTGAAGTTGCACCGAAAGTTCTCGAATTTTCCGATATTGTTTGGCGCCGTCTGGATGAGGCGAAGAAGGCGCGCAAGCGGGTCCTGTTCGAAGGCGCGCAAGGGGCGATGCTGGATAACGATCACGGCACTTACCCCTTTGTGACGTCTTCCAATACACTTGCGGGACAAGCGGCGGTCGGCAGCGGTGTTGGACCGAGCGCGGTTACCTATGTTCTTGGCATTACCAAGGCCTACACGACCCGCGTTGGCGAAGGGCCGTTCCCGACCGAACTTTTCGATGAGGTCGGCAAGGGGCTTGGCGAACGCGGGCATGAATTCGGTGTTGTCACCGGACGCAAGCGCCGATGCGGCTGGTTCGATGCGGTGATGGTGCGTCAGGCCGTAAAGACCGGCGGCATCACGGGCATCGCGTTGACCAAGGTTGATGTGCTGGACGGCATGGATGAACTTAAAATCTGTGTCGGCTATGAATTGAATGGCGAGCAGAGCGATTATTTCCCGTCCAACATGGCGGATCAGGCCGCGGTAAAGCCCGTCTATGAAACGATGGAAGGCTGGAGTGAGAGCACTTATGGTGCGCGCAGCTGGGCCGATCTTCCGGCGGCGGCGGTTAAATATATCCGCCATGTAGAGGAATTGATCGAGGCACCGGTCGCGCTCCTCTCCACAAGCCCGGAACGTGAAGACACCATCCTCGTTCGGGACCCGTTTGAAGACTAAATTAAAAGTGAACGAAAGAGGCTGCCCGCCTTTATATCCCCATGCTAATGTTCCGGCATGATAAAATCTTCCGGACGAATGGGGCTGCTGGCTGTCGGGGGGCTGCTGGCCCTTGCCGTTGGCTTGGGCATTGGCCGTTTTGTCTATACTCCGATATTGCCGTTTATGGAAACCGGCCTCGGCTTGAGCAAGTCTGACGCGGGATTGATCGCCTCCGCTAATTATCTCGGCTATCTGCTGGGCGCGCTGCTTGGTATCCGGCAGAGCCTGCCTGGAAGTACACGAGGCTGGTTCCTTTTATCATTGATTATTTGTTCCATAACCACAATTGCCATGGGGCTGACGGAAAGTTTCGAGCTATTCCTGTTGATCCGCCTGATGAGTGGCGCGGCTTCCGCCTTTGTCATGGTGTTCGGCTCAGCGCTTATTTTGAGCCGTCTCGCGGTGGAGGGACGATCGCGCTTATCTGCACTCTATTTTGCAGGCGTCGGTGTCGGGATATCGCTCTCCTCCCTGATGATCATTGCGTTAGAGACGATGGATATTGGGTCACAAGGCATGTGGATCGCCACGGGCATCCTCTCCCTGCTTCTGACGGTTCCGGTATTTCTGTATGTACCTGCCGCGCCCGAGCCAAGCGGCGGGGAGGCGGCGAATATGCCGCTCCACTATAGCCGACCGCTCAAAGCTCTGATCCTTTCTTACTTCCTGTTTGGTTTTGGCTATATCATCACGGCAACCTTTATTTCCACGCTGGTGCGCCAAATACCGGAAGTGCAGTGGATGCAGTCCATTATTTGGCTGATCGTTGGGCTTGCCGCCATTCCGTCCGTGGCGCTTTGGTCGGGCATTGCCCACCATATTAGCAACAGTCGGAGTTATGCAATCGCCTGTCTTTTCCTTGCGATCGGTGTTGCCGGCAGTGTGATCGGTGAACACCCGCTCTTCCTGATTTTGTCTGCTGCCCTGCTTGGCAGCACGGTTATCGGCATTACCGCCCTTGGCTTGGTTGAGGCGCGGAATATGGCGCCTAATCACGGGCGGCAGATTCTGGCGGTGATGACCCTGTCCTTTGGGATCGGACAAACGATCGGGCCGGGCTTCGCCGGGTTTGTCTATGACTATTTCGGCGATTTTTTCGTAGCTTCGCTCATTGCCGCTGTCGGGCTTGTTGCCGCCTCTTTGCTGGCATGGGATTTGGACAACAAAAAGCAGCTTTATCCTGCTCCGCCATCTGATCGAATTTAACGGCATATTAACGCAGGATTGCGACAATAAGGCCCGAAACTCGACCTGATGGACTAAAGCCGCGCAAATGACAGCTGTCAAAAAAATAGACAAGCCGACGGAACCGTTGACCGATAGTACTGGCCCCGTTCTTAGAGGGCGGTTCAAGGTCAATATGCCCCAGCGTCTCAGCGACCTGGAAAGTGGCGCCAATATGGTTGTTCAGGCGGCTGATGTTCAGGATCCGTCTGTCGAATATTTTGCCGTTGTTTCAAACCCTTACAGCAGTTTTCGCCGGTTCATGGCGCAAGCGATGAGCGAAAACCGTATTCCCGGCATGGTCGAACTTATGGCGCATGGAACGGTGCGGTTTTCCGAAACCGATGCCTGTTATGTCTCCGTCTTCGATATGCTGCGGGGCGGTCGCCTGTATCGTGAAGGGGAGGCTCCGCTTGAGGAAAGCATAGTTCTGGATCTGGTCTTGCCAACGGTGGCGACCTGTCTTCTGAACTTGCATAAAAGTGGCCTGACCCACCGTGGTATCCGTGCGGACAATCTTTTTTTTGCCGATGAAAATCGGACAGAGCTTTTGCTGGTGTAGGCTATAACAGCCGCGCCGGGATCGGCACAGCAGGACGTC
>CALEMG010000548.1 GCA_937910835.1 uncultured Alphaproteobacteria bacterium
CAGCGGCCGGGTCGGGAGACTGAATGGCGCGGGCTAGACAGAAGGCACTGTCGTACTGCCCTTCCTGACCCTCTACCGCCGCCGCCATCGGCCAGGCATGGATGATATGGCTCGGCATATCCGCGAGATCGGAGAAGAGCATGTCATAATCCGCCGCGGCATCCGGGGCAAGACGATAGCCACCCTCCTCTTTGCGGAACTCGTCTCCGGGCCGGACAATGGTCACATCCTCCCGCCGATCGGAAAGCTCAGAGACAAGAGCGTCCGAAACCGGATCACCACCGTGGAAAAGCAGCCATCGGCCGCCACGGCGCCCTTCCGCAGGGGGGATTGGCGCAAATTTCCAGCTTTTCGTGACAAACCAGTCGTCGGGGTTATCCCGTCGGGTGAGGTGAATCGCATTTGCGCCGGCCGCCTCCTCAGTTTCTGCGGCGCGCCCGCTCCCCGGTTCGATCCAGTGACGATCACGCGCAAAGGCATAGGTCGGCAAGGAGACACGGCGGCCCCCGGCGCCCGGCAGGTTGCCCCAATCAAGCGTGCCCCCGATAGCCCATATCTGCCCCGCCGCCGCCAGCGCACGCGCCATATCGTCATCCACCTCTTTCGGCGGACGACCCGACGAGATAACGGCAAGCGGTTCATTCTGCCCCCGGCTCATCTCCGCAAGCGGACCCAGTGTTTGGCCCGGCCCGACTTCCAGCAGGATCCGGTTCGGCTTTTCAAGAACGGTCTCAACCGCATCAGCAAAGCGGACCGTGTGACGGAGATGCTCGACCCAATTGTGTATCGTCGAGAAATCGCCATTTTCCGGCCAGTTGCCACGCAAGGTGGAGACAAAGGGAATCCCCGGCCCCGTCAGCTGGATGCCCTGAATACCGTTCCGGAAATTATCAAGCTGATCATCGAGAATGCGGCTATGGGCGGCGACATTGATGCGCACCCGCGTGGCTTCATACTCCGTACCCTTGAGTTCACTCTCCAGCGCGTCAATTTTCGCGATCTCACCCGAAACCACACAAAGGTCAGGCGCATTCAGCGCGGCAATATCGAGGCTGTCCCCAATCAGTTCCGTCACCTTTTCACGCGGCGCCGGGATAATGCTCATCGCGCCGGCGGCGGCGGCATCCATCACCTTGCCGCGCCAGACGACAATTTTAAGGGCATCCGCAACCGACATCACCTTGGCGATAACTGCGCCCGCATATTCCCCCGCGCTATGGCCAAGAACAGCGGCGGGTTCCACGCCCCAGCTCATAAACATCATCGCATAGGCATATTCCAGGATAAAGAGCGCCGGGATGGCATAGCCGGACATTTCCATCTTCGCCCGGGCGGGCGCATCATCAAGGCCCTTTTCGAACATGACGCTACGCAAATCAGCGGGCGCATCAGCCGGCATCTGTGCGAAGCATTCATCAACCGCCGACCGGAACGCATCGGAACTTTCCAGCAAATTCGCACCCGCGCCCGGATATTGTGCGCCGCCGCCCGGAAACATAAAGACCACCTCCGCCTTGGCGGTTCCGACGCTGCCCTCGGCGATATGTTCCGGCATGTCATTCCAGAGCCCTGCCTTGAGATCGTCCGCAGTTTTCGCGACTATGGCGCGCCTTTCGGTAAATTCACGACGGCCATGGCGCAGGGTATAGGCAGCATCAGCAAGATCCGGCATTTCCGGCGAGGTGACAAACTCCCGCCATTTCTCCTGCAAACCATCGAGTGCGGCTTTATTCCTCGCCGAGAAAGGGAAGAGCCGCCAGCTTTCGGTACTTATACCGTCGGAACGCTGCGGCGCCTCCTCGATAAT
>CALEMG010000549.1 GCA_937910835.1 uncultured Alphaproteobacteria bacterium
ACGAGATCCACAATTTCTGGCGCCACCTGAAGCCCTGCTTTTGTCACACGCATCGTCATCTGCTTATTTCCGCCCTCAACCAAAAGAGAAATCGGCAACGCGAGAAACCCCGACTGCCGGTGAATTACAGCATGATATTGACAGGTCGGGCAAAGGGAATAAACTAAAACGGAACTATTTTCACATTATGGAAAACTATGGAATGACGGCGAGGGACACGACCAGCACCAAATCCACCCGGACGGGTCAGGTACAATCCCTGACGCGGGCCCTGTCTATTCTGAATGTGATTGCTGAAAATCCGCCCGGCCTTTCCTTAACGGCAATCGCCAAGTCCCTGACGCTTGCGCCATCGACAACCCATCGCCTGCTGACCACTTTGCAGGAAGAACGCTATGTGCAGTATGACCGGGACTCCAGCCGGTGGCAGATTGCCATGCAGGCGTTTGTGACGGGGAACGGCTTTCTTGTTTCACGCGATCTTGCCACGGTTGCTCGCCCCTATATGCGACGATTAATGGAACTCAGCGGCGAAACGGTAAATCTTGCGATAGCCGATGGCGACAAGGTGATCTATCTGGCTCAGGTTGAAAGCCGGGAAATGATGCGGGTGTTTTCCAAACCAGGAAACAGCGTGCCCATGCATTGTTCCGGCGTTGGCAAGGCTATTCTGATGGCCCTGAGAACGCAGGATATGACGCGGATTATTGAAAACCAGAGTCTGATAAAGCTACCGGATAAAACCATTACGGACCCGAAAGTATTATATGACGAACTCGCAGCGGCGCGCATACGCGGGTTTGCCGTTGACGACGAGGAACATGCTATTGGCCTTCGCTGTGCCGCAGCCCTCATTTATGACGAACACTCGGAACCGCTGGCCGGCCTTTCCATCTCCGGGCCTACCGCCCGAATATCAAAAGAGCGGTTGCTGGAACTTGGACAAATAACGGTGGAGGTTGCGTCTGAAGTGACGGCCGCCCTTGGCGGACGTGAGCCTAATTAAAAGTCGTAAAACGCTCCAGCCGTCTCGGAGTTGCGGCTGTATACAAGCTCACCAGCAATATACGTCGCCTGTGCAACCCGATCATCCCCCAGTGTCATTAAGGCGAACAGCTGCTCTTCCAGACTGTTGGCATAGGCAAGACGATAGGTAAGGAGGGGCGTTGCCTTCAGATCCAGAACGGTAAGATCCGCCTCAAATCCAGGTTCGATACTACCAATGATGTCTTCCAGATAAAGCGCCGTCGCCGCCCCGCGTGTGGCAAGATAAAAGGCCTTATGCGCTCCAAGCGAAAAGCCACTCAATTGCGCAATCTTGTAGGCCTCATTCATGCTAACCAGCTGCGAGAAATTCGTGCCCCCACCAAGATCTGTTGCAAAGCCCGTACGGACTGGAGCGGACCCGGTCATTGATTGCTCAAGCTTGAAAAGACCGCTCCCTAAAAAGAGATTTGACGTCGGGCAATGGGCAATCGCCGTTCCGGTCTCCGAGAAGATACGAAAATCCTCGTCCGTAAAATGGACGCCATGGCCATAGATGGCGCGGGGCCCAAGCTGACCATAATGGTGATAAATATCCACATAGCTTTTGCGCGCGGGGAAAAGTTCCTGCGCCCACTCGATTTCCTGCTTATTCTCGGAAATATGCGATTGCAGATACGTGCCGGGATGCTCTTTCCAAACGGCGCCCGTCATTTCCATCTGCTCTTCAGAGCTTGTTGGGGCGAAGCGCGGCGTCACAGCATAAAGCGCGCGCCCATTGCCATGCCACTTTTCAATCAGGCGCTTTGTCTGATCATACCCGCTTTGAGCCGTATCAGTGAGGGCGGCAGGAGCATGCCGATCCATCAGCACCTTGCCCGCAATATTACGCATATTGATTTTCGCCGACTGCTCAAAAAAGGCATCAACGGATTCGGGATGAACCGTGCAAAAGACGGTCGCCGTGGTCGTGCCTGCGCGCAAAATTTCTTTTAAAAAGACTTCCGATGCCGCACGCGCATATTCTTTATCGGCGAACTTCTGCTCGGCAATAAAGGTATAGTTGTTCAGCCAGTCAATTAGTTGCTTACCAAAGGCGCCAATTATTTCTGTTTGTGGATAATGGACATGACAGTCAATGAAGCCGGGGCAGATCAGGGCATCATTATATTGTGTCACCGGCACCGTCTCACCAAGTTTTGGTAGCAATTCCTGCGCCGCGCCGGTGGCGGTAATTTTCCCGCCTTCCATGACTACAAGGCCATCCTCCTCATATCGAAGACAATCCTTGATAGGAGCAGTAAAGGGGTTATCCCGGTAGGATAGGCAGCGCCCGCGAATTGCCGTCTTCATTTTATGCGCTTCCCCGGAGTATCTGACATCGGCAAGGTCACCTCATCTTTTACCACCTCCATAACCACATAGGTATGGGTCTGCATGACATGGGGGAGTTGCGATATTGCCGTCCCCAGCAGTTCTCGATATGACGCTATATCCCTTGTCCGAACTTTCAGGAGGTAGTCAAATCCGCCCGCCATCATCATACAGGACTGAATTTCCGGGACCCGCTGGACGGCGGCGTTAACTTCTCCGAGTTCTGTTTCAGTGGTCCGAGAA
>CALEMG010000550.1 GCA_937910835.1 uncultured Alphaproteobacteria bacterium
CAGCGATGTCCTGATGCCCCCGCCTTACCAGCTAGCACTTGGAAGCTCTTGATTTTTTTGATACACTCGCAAATGATCCTATGCTGCATCTGTCCATGCAGTTGCAGCCAGGCGACATGCAGTTCGTCTATAATCATGCTCTTCTGCATGATCGGACGGCATTCGTTGACTGGTCAGAGCCCGGTAAGAAACGTCACTTGCTGAGGGTATGGTTGTCGTTGCCCGGTGACCGTCCATTACCGAATTGCTTCAAGCAGCGCTATGGCTCTATCGAGACTGGTGATCGGGGTGGTATTATTGTCGAAGGAACGAAGCTGAACGCTCCTCTGGAAGTGTAGAGATAGCAATGCCAATCTGATAGTTCTATCTGAGACTTTCAAATGCCAAGATATATTCTTATTTTAAATCATATGCTTAGGTGGTTATCAGCATAAGTATCACTTCTCTGGCGCTACCCATTTAACGCCAATTATCCCAATATTTTTATAAAAGCCCTTGTAAAGTTTTTAAGAACGATTATTAACTAGGGCCAATTATTGCAAATGATTCTTAATTGCAATTAAATTCAGGCTTAACACTGAACCGTAAAAATGGAGTGATGATGATGCTAAGTTTTGTCCGTATGACGGCCCTGACATTCTGTTGCTATTTTGCTGTGATCGCAGCACCTTACGCGCAGGCGGCATCATCGAAACCGGACGAAGAAGCAGAGAAGAAAACCTCCACTCAAATTGAGAATAGCGGCGAAAGCGCGAAGAAAGAGGCTGCGGCGGGGGGCACAACCGCCCCGGCCATGACATCGCTCCCGCCGGTGACGGTCACGGCGGATCGCAAACAGAAAACCCTGCTGGAAACACCGGGCAATGTGTCAACAGTGACGCGCGAAGACCTTGACCGGCGCATGGACAATGTGATCGAGGAAGTGTTCAAGTATGAGCCGGGTATCGAGGTTCCGAAACAAACCTCTAGCACCGATCCTTTCTCCAGTTCGGGCGGCATCCGCATACGCGGGGTCGGCGGTAACCGGACACAGGTTCTAGTGGACGGAAACCGGACGATTGAACGGATTACGGATTCAACCCGCGACATCGTGGAATCCTCTAACGTTAAGGCGGTGGAGATCATTCGCGGGCCTTCTTCGGTCCTTTGGGGAAGCGACGCGCTTGGCGGGACGGTCAATTTTGTTACCAAGGATCCGGCGGACTACCTCAGCGGTGGAAAGACGGTCGGTGGTTCCGCCGATTTCAGCTATGGCACATTGGATGAGGCCTTTACCGAGTCTGTCACCGGCGCGGCGCGGTTCAGCCGTAAGTTTGAAGCTCTGCTGAGCTATACACGACGGGATGGGCGCGAAACTGATCTTGGCAATGCCCGGATCGGCCCTTACGCCATCCAGGAATGCCCGCGAAATCCGGAGGCAACACCCTGTAACGAGTTCGATCCGACAATCAGCCAGTCAAACAATCTGCTTTCCAAGCTGGTCTGGCATCCGTCAGAAACCAACCAATTCCGTCTGACGGGCGAGTATTTTAACCGGGACACTTCCGTTGACCAGAATTCAGTGCTTGGCCCGGACGGCACCTCGGATATTCACGCATATGATCATGAACAGAAGATCAAGCGCTACCGCCTGTCCGTTGATCAGGACTGGCTTATTGAAGATCTGAACTGGCTTGATCGTGTAAAGTGGCAGGTGACCTACTCCCCACAAAAGGTTGATCGCTTCAGTGAGCGCTACCGTACGGTCATTGCGAGCGGAGATGAGGAAGTTCGGGAGATCAGCCAGTATTATGATGAGACTTTCTATGAAGGTGATTTCCAGCTGGAATCCTCCTTTAACTGGGGAGAGAGTCTGCACACCCTGACTTACGGGATCGACGGCGATTATACGACAACTGATTATAATCGCGAAGACATCACCCATAACATTACAACGGACACGACAACGGTAACCCGGGCGGGTGGCTTCAACTTCGCCAATGCAACAACGACCCGGTTGGACGCCTATATCCAGGACGAAATGGCTTTCAATAGCGGTCGCCTCAAGATAACGCCGGGCGTACGCTTCACTAATTACGCCATCAATCCGAAGACAGATGGCGACTATCAACTTGTGCCGGGGGCTGAGCCGAAGAAGGTTACGGCGTCGGATCTGCAGTTCAAGCTGGGCACGATTTACGAACTGACCGATGTCTATTCTGTCTACGGGCAATATGCGCAGGGCTTTAAGATGCCGACGGCTCAGCAACTGTATCAATCCCTTGACAGCCTGCCTTTCTTTGCGCTGGTGCCGAATCCCAACCTTGAACCGGAATCGGTCGATAGCTATGAGCTCGGCCTCCGGGGTGATTTTGGAAACAAGGGATATTTCTCGGTCAATGGTTTTGTCGCAAAATATAAAGACTTTATCCAGAATTTTGTCGACGCAGACCCCGTGCAATATGGTCTGCCTCCGGGAACGACGGTCCTGACCTACGATAACGCGGATTCCCTCCTGATGTATGGCATCGAGGCGACCGCCGCCATGCAACTCCCCGGCAATTTCTCGACAAGAGTGGCGCTGTCCTATCAGAAGGGGAAGATTAAGGATAACGGCATTGAGGAAACCTATAACGGCGCTTTGCCGCTACAGGTTGTGACGGGTATACGCTACGTACATCCGAAGCTCGGTTTCGATGTGGAGTTGGTGGGAACGTTCCAGTCTGGTTCCGCCGATGTGGCCGATCCCGCGACCGAGTTTTCGCCGGGCGGATATGCAGTGTTCGATATTCTCGCGGGTTGGCAGGCAGCAGAAAACCTCACGCTCCGGGCGGGCTTGACCAACATTTTTGATACACGCTACTTCGGTCCGGAAACCCGAGGCTTCCCGATCAATGGTTCGGATGCGGTTAAGAGGGGTAACCCGATTGAACTGCAAACCGCACCGGGGCGTAGCCTCAAGGTCGGTCTCAGTTACATCTTCTGACAGGAGAAACATCCAACTCCTTTTCTTTAACCCAAAACTATCGAACGGGGCTCCCTGTAGTCCTGTTCGGAAAGTGTATGAATGACAGAACTCGCGCGACAGCTCTGGATGATCCTGCGCATAAGCTTCTTTAATCTCGCAAACAGCCGCAATGTATTTTTATACATTGTGGTTTTGCTTTTTGAGCTGGGTAGCATTCCGGTTTCCGTTCGTCTCATCCAATGGACGGCGGATTTCTACGGCGCTCTGGAACGCTTTGACGGGCCGGAGGCGGCGCGTCAGGTTGGGGTTTACGCTTTGTTGATCGCAGCTTACGCGGCACTCGCGCTTGCTGGGGGGTATCTTCGCAAGTTCCTCATCATGCGCTGGCGACAGGATCTGACCGGTGCCGTCCTCACCGACTGGCTCTCGGACAAGATTTACTGGCGTCTTCAGAATGGCTACGGGGTTGAGAAAATCGACAACCCTGATCAACGGATTGCCGATGACTGCCGCCTGTTCGTTGAAGAGTTTGTCGAGGAAACGCTTGATCTCATTACGTCGGTGACGGGTCTATTCACCTACATCGCCGTGCTCTGGTCGCTTTCGAATTTTCCGCATGAGTTCACGCTTATTGCCTGGCAGGTGGAAATCACGCGTTACATGGTTTGGGCGGCGTTTCTTTATGTTCTCCTCTCCAGCGGATTAACCCATTGGCTGGGCTATCCGCTGAAGAGACTGACGTTTAATCAGCAGAGAAAGGAAGCAGATTTTCGCTTCGATCTGGTACGGCTGCGGGAAAATGCGGACCCCATCGCCGTCTCCGGCTTTGAGGGGGCAGAGCGGCGCCGGCTGGATGAAAAGTTCGCCGCTATCGTTGCCAACTGGCGGCGGCTGATACTGCGGGAATTCTATCTTGGATGTTTCAAGATTCCGTATTTCCGTACCATTCTGCGCATACCGCTCCTGCTGGCCCTGCCAGCATATTTCGCGGGCCATGTGAATTTTGGTGGATTGATGCAGCTGGCCTCCGCCTTCCAAAGTGTGGTCACGACGTTATCGTGGTTTATTTTTGCCTATAACCGTCTTGCGGCGCTGGCGGCGACAATTTCCCGGCTTGGCGATCTGCTGGATGCTGTCGAGAAATGTAGGAACGCGCCTGCAAGCGAGATTTCAGTAACAAATCATGCGGGCGGTGAAATCGACGTCAATGGCCTGGTCCTTGAAAGTCCAGTCGGTAAATCGCTGCAAATTCCGGCCAACTGGGAATTCGAGCCCGGAGAGCATGTCTGGATTTCCGGTCCTTCCGGTCTTGGCAAGAGCACCTTCCTCAAGGCACTTGCAAATATCTGGCCCTATGGCCATGGCGAAATCCGAATACCCGACGGCAAGTCATGCGCCTTTATTCCCCAGCGGAGCACGATCAACGGCACTGGCCTCGCCGAAAGTGCCATATACCCACTGCAAGAGGGGAGCATTAGTCTCAAGGATACTGCGGATTATTTGGTGGCTGTGGGCCTTCCGGATCAGGCTCACGCATTACAGGCTGGGCAAAACTCTGATATTTCGGGCTTCTCCGGGGGAGAACTGCAACGCTTGGCCCTTGTGCGCCTGCTCATCGAAAGGCCGGACTGGGTATTCATGGATGAAGCCACCAGCGCTATCGATAGCCATAGCGAGGCGGAAATATTCACCCGGCTGCGCGCGCGACTGCCGGATACCACCTTTATTCTGGTGGCGCACCGCCCGCCCGGCGGCTTTGACGATCTGCGCCATATACCTCTCTACCCAAACCCTGAAATTCCCACCATCAACATCCCAACAGAAGGAAGTTAAGTCTTATGTCTGCAAATTACCCGCACCCTGTTTCAAGCTGGCTTGATCCTGATACCGGCGCTTTGATCCCTCATGACGCTCTTATGTCCGAACTCGCGCAAAATCGCGTTGTCCTGCTGGGGGAGACCCATGACCAGTACGACATTCACCGCTGGCAACTTTATGTAACGGCGGCGCTTCATGCCCATAACTCGAATATCGTGGTGGGGTTTGAGATGTTCCCAAGAAGTGCCCAACCTATTCTGGATGAATGGACGGCGGGTGATTTGTCGGAGGAAGAGTTTCTGGAAAAGGTCGATTGGAAAAAGGTCTGGGGCTTTCCGCCGGAACTATACCTACCGATTTTTCGCTTTTGTCGCGAATTCGGTGTTCGGATGATTGCACTCAATTGCTACCGCGCGCTGGTGACCCGCGTCGGCAAGGAGGGATGGGACGCTATCGCCGAGGAAGATCGGGATGGCCTGACCCCCGCCAAGCCCGCGCCCCAGGCATATCGCGACTATCTCTTCTCTCTTGTTACCGGTCCCGATAACATCTTCCTCACGCAGTCAGAGGAGGCTGAGGCGCGTAAGGATCGCTTCACCCGCGCTCAGCAGACATGGGATCGCGCTTTTGCCTGTAATATCGCCGCGACGCAGACGGGTGATAATCCGCCGCTCGTTATCGGGATCATCGGGCGCGGGCATCTGGAGTTTGGTCACGGAACGCCGTACCAACTGGACGATCTTGGGATCGACAAGGTCTCAGTCCTTCTGCCGTCAAACAGGGAAACAGGCGAGCGGGAACAGCACCCTGGCATTGCACGTGCCTGTTTTCGCTTGCCTCCTGTCGGGGAGAACAGGCCGGTTGAGCGGGAAGAGACATAACCCGGAAAGAGGCGTTAATGTCATGCCAATTCAGTTGGCTTCTCTGATGCCAGAAAATTTCTCCACCCGCCGAATTCAGTAATATCAGTCGCGTTCTCCAGTCCATACGCCTCGCAAATGAAGCCCTTAACCTCTGTCCCGTCTGATAAGGAAATGGTACCAATACCAAGTGGTGCTGGGATGCCGATCAGAAATTCTCCCAACTGGCCTTTGGGAAGGGACCAGATTTCCAGATCGATTGCTTCACCGCGGACGTCGCGCATAAGGCCTGGTCGAAAGGGAGGGCCGCCCGCCAAGCTATAGAGGCGATAGTTTGGCGCTGTCTTCGCTGGTCTCTGAAACTGACAGCCGAGTTTAACAAGATCACAGTTTAGAGGAGGGTCGGACATATGCGCGCCAACCGCCGCAATTAAAACTCTATCCCTGCTAATGGTTGACAGAAGCTCACTTGGAGCAGGCAGCGGCCAATCCGTTGCACCAAGGGAAACATTTGAGTGTTGATGCAGTCGGGATGCAAGACTGGCGATAAAACCGTCTTCTCCGGTTTTGGCGAGTAGCGTAACGCTGCCAGGTCGGCCATCTGACCGGGTGGAAACGGGTACGGCAATTCCACAAAGGTCCAGTAGGTTGACAAAGTTTGTATAGGTTCCAAGTCGTGAATTCGGGCCGATGGGGTCCTCCTCCAGATCTTTCAGGGAATAGAACGTCGGGATCGTCGGCACGCAGAGTAAATCGATCGACTTCAAAAACGGAGCGACCTGGCGTTTCAATTCCTGAAGTTTATATATTCCTCGGAAAGCATCCGTTGCGGACAGCCCGACTGCCTTCCCAATAACTTCTTTGGTAACCGGGTACAGGGCGTCTGGCTGCTCATTCATGAGTGTCTCGACGACGGCGTGGCGTTCCGCGACCCAAGCACCTTCGTAAAGCATATTGGCCACGTCATAAAAGGGCGTGAAATCAAGTTCCTGTATGGTGCCGCCGAATTCTTCAATGATTGTTAGGGTATGTTCGAAAGAAGCCTCTTGAACCGCATCGCCAAAAAACTCCCGCGATTTCGCGCATGGAACGCCAACCATGAAACTTGGCGGTAGTTCGGCAAGATCCTGAGCCGGAATAAGCTGTGCATAGGCATCAGACGGGTCATATTCTGCAGTGGCTTTAAAAATATTATATGCGTCCTCGACGGTCAGGGCGAAGATAGAAATGGTATCCAGCGTGCGGCAGGCTGGAACGACGCCACGGGTCGAGAGAGCTCCGAGCGTTGGTTTGAGGCCGACAATATTATTAAGAGCCGCGGGCACGCGCCCAGACCCTGCGGTATCTGTTCCAAGCGAAAAGCTGGCGAGCCCCATTGCGACGGCGACCGCGGAGCCTGAACTGGAACCGCCGGGAACGATCTTGGGATCAATGGCATTCTTTGGCACAGGATAGGGGGTCCGAAGACCAACCAGACCTGTTGCGAACTGATCGAGATTTGTCTTGCCAATCATAATCGCGCCCGCTTCACGTAGTCTGGCGACCACGAAGGCGTCTTTTTCGGCCTCATACTCATATGCCGGACAGGCGGCAGTCGTCGGCAAGCCACCGACATCAACATTGTCTTTCACAACATAAGGAATACCCCAGAGCGGGTATTTTACTGGGTCAAACGCCCCAATTTTATGCGCTTCTTCCAGAGCGGAGGCTTCCTCCATTAAATACAGGAAAACGCCTGTGACATCATGATCCCGGATACGGCGATAGCATTCTGTAATGACTTCCGTTGCCGTAACGCCGGTTTCATAGACCTTATGAAGGCTCGTGATGTCGAATGATAGGTTCTTCATCTCTTTACTATTTCTCCGCAGCTGCGCTGGTTTTTATACGAAAACCACCGGTGCTTCCCACTGAATAAGTACAACGCATCCGTCTTCAGACCAGACAGAATGTTCTGTGCCGGACGGATTGATTACAAATGTGCCTCTTTCATAGCGGCCTTTATCATCGCTTTGAGAACCGTCAAGAATGAGTATGGTTTCCATGCCGGCATGATGGTGCCGGGGAACTGACGCCCCGGGAGCGTACCGCAGCAAAGCAACTTCCGGCGTTCCCCGTATCAACCAATGGACTTCTACACCAGACTGGAATGGCTCGTAGTCAACATGTCGCCATCCTTCGTTAGCGATCTCTTTGAAGGCATAGGGATTAGACACTTATTGCCTCCAATATAACGTCTGTAGGGGTTGCCCAGCCGACAATGCCGCCTTGGGCGCAGATCATGTCGATGGCGGCATGTTTAAAGGCCGGGAAGTAGCTTTCAGTCGCGTCTGTCGCCAGCAGGCAGTCATAGCCGCGGTCATTTGCCTCCCGCAT
>CALEMG010000551.1 GCA_937910835.1 uncultured Alphaproteobacteria bacterium
TTTCCTGATTGCGGGGCTTCTTTTCTGGGGCAATCCCGCGCTGGCCCGGCAAGATGACCCCAAGCTTGATGAACTTTTTACCCAACTTGCCGAGACGGAAGATTTCGACAAGGCGAAGGTGATTGAGGGCAGTATCTGGAAAGTCTGGCTGACCTCCGGCAGCGATACGGTCGATTTCCTGATGCTTCAAGGGGTCAGCTATATGAGCCAGGGACAGTTCGCCAAGGCCATCTCCCTTTTCTCCACGGTGATCAAGATCGACCCGGAATTCTCCGAAGGCTGGAACAAGCGCGCGACGGTGCTGTTTCTGATCGGCGAATATGACAGCTCGATCGAGGATATCGGCCGCACGCTGGAGTTGGAGCCCCGGCATTTCGGGGCGCTCTCCGGCCTCGGCCAGATTTACGATATCCAGAAAAGCGAGGAGGGGGCTCTCTCCGCCTATGAGAAGGCTGTCGATATTAATCCGCATATGCCGGGCGTGAAGGCGCGGCTTGAACAGCTAATTATCGAGCGCGACAAGAAGCGGATTTAATCCGTCGCGCAGGTCCTATTGCTCTCCAACCCAAGCAATGCGCAGGATATTGGTCGATCCCGGCGTGCCAAACGGAACCCCTGCCATGATTACAACCCGGTCCCCGGGCCGCGTGAAGCCCTCGGCGAAGGATATCTTGCAGGCCTTGTCCACCATCTCGGCGAAATTCTTGGCATCCGATGTGTGCACGCAATGCAGTCCCCAAACGAGGGCGAGCATCCGCGCGGCCTTAAGTGCCGGCGTGAGCACCAGCACCGAGGTTTCGCCCCGTTCCCGTGCCGCGCGCAAGGCCGTCGAGCCAGAGGTGGTATAGGTGACGATGGCGGCCGCGCCGATGGTGCTTGCAACCTGGGAGGCAGCGGCGCTGATCGCGTCGGCGGTGGTCGCCTCCAATGTGCCATGCTTGGCGTCGATCACGCTCCGGTACATAGGGTCTTTTTCGGTCTCCTCTGCGATATCGTTCATCATCGCCACAGCCTCCAGAGGGAACTCTCCCGCCGCGCTCTCCGCCGAGAGCATGACCGCGTCAGTGCCGTCATAGATGGCGTTGGCGACGTCGGTCACCTCGGCGCGGGTTGGCACCGGGGCGGCAATCATGCTTTCCAGCATCTGCGTTGCAACGACGACGGGCTTGCCCGCTTCACGCGCACGGGCGATGATCCGCTTCTGGATAGAAGGGACTTCCTGGATCGGCATTTCTACGCCCAGATCGCCGCGCGCGACCATGATCGCATCGGCCAGATCGATGATGCCGCTGAGGGTCTCCACCGCGGCGGGCTTTTCAATCTTCGCCATGACGGCGGCACGGCCTGCGACGATTTTCTTGATCTCGGCGATATCCTCGGGCCGTTGCACGAAGGAAAGAGCAACCCAGTCCACGCCGAGCGACAGTGCGAAATCGAGATCGCGACGATCCTTGTCGGTGAGCGGGCTCATCCGCACCAGCGCATTCGGGATATTAACCCCCTTGCGGTCCGATATCTTGCCGCCGACCGAAACCTTGCAGTCGACGAAATCCGCCCCCGCCTTGGCGACAGTGAGTTTCAGCTTGCCATCGTCAAGCAAGAGGATGCTGCCATCTTCAAGACTTTCCAGGACCGCCGGATGGGGCAGGCACACACGGTCCTGATTACCGGGGGTTTCGTCGAGATCGAGGCGGAATTTGGCACCATTCGTCAGGATAACCGATCCGTTTTCGAAGGTGCCGAGGCGGATCTTCGGGCCCTGCAGATCAGCAAGAATACCAATGGGACGCCCTGTCTTTTCTTCCAGAGCGCGGATCGCGGCGGCCCGTTCCTCATGGTCCTTATGCTCGCCATGACTGAAATTGCGGCGGAACACATCCGCGCCCGCCAGATGCAATGCTTCGATACTGTCCGCACCGGAGCTTGCCGGGCCAAGGGTGGCTATGATCTTCGTTTTTCTAAGTCGTCGCATCGGTTTGTTACTCGTCACAGGAGGTTGATCCATACTCGCCAGATTATACTACCCTTTTTATGACACGCATGTGAGAGGGATTATGAGCTTTTTTCTGATTACCTCCGGAACGCGCGTAATCGGGCTTAATCGCTGAACACAAGCAGGTCTTGTTGCGGGGTTTTGGCGAGCGTCTCAAAATCCGTGACCTGGCTCGGATCGGCGCCCGGGCCCTTGAAATCGAGGATACTCGTATAATTCTCTCTCAAATAGGTGATGAACTCGCGGGCCTTTTCTTCGCCGATAAAACGGGGGGAGAATTCAAAGAATACGGGCAGGCGGCTGCCGAAGGTCCGGTTAATGTCCTGCAGGATGTCAAAATCGAACCCTTCGATGTCCATCCAGACAAACTCTATGTCCTCAAAATTGATATTCTCACGCCGGGCGATACTGCCGACGGTAAGCGCCGTGACGTTGACGGAGCGTGTGTTGCCGGGCAGGTTGAGCAGGGAATGACCGCCGCTCACGTCGTCTTCCTTCAGATGCAGCTCGATGGTGCCATCCTCCGTATAGACGGCGGCATGGATCGGTGTGATTTCCGCCGCCCAGTCATTGAGATGGATGTTGGTGCGCAGAAATTCGAAATTCTGCGGCGCGGCTTCTACTGCGATCACCTTGTCGAACTGATCAGTGAGTTTCAGGTAGAGTGCCTGACAGCCGATATTGGCCCCAAGATTGAGGGCAACGCCATGCCCGCGCAGCTTGCCGATGCGCGTCAGATACTCCACAACCCGGTTCGTCCCATCGCGGCCCCAACTGCCATGCAGCAGAACAGAGCGTCCGACAAGGTCGCGCGGATCAACCATGATTTTGTGATCGCCTGCGCGAACCGTGACCGCAATGACATCCTCGGGCAGGGCCTTGCTGAGCACCTTGCGGCCCTGCTTGCCCTTGAAGAATTTCTTCAGCGGCTTGTTGCGGATTGCGTCGATCAGATAGGTTTCAAGCTTGCCGGGCATCAGGTCCTGCGGTGTCAAATTCACATTGTCGGATGGTCTTTTATAGCGGGTTATCGGCTGGCGCGGATAGATAAAATACGCCGTTGCCATAAATTTTCACTGCCGGAATTCCTGTCATTGTAAGTCGCGGCGCGATTGGGATAGTATCCTCCGGTTTCGTATATTATGATTGAGCGCCATGACAGACAGCACCTCACCCGTATTCGATATCCAGCATCCCGACAGCGACAGCGCCCTGCTGCTGACCGTCGATCATGCGAGCCGGTATATCCCGGAAGAATATAACAATCTGGGCCTGACCGATCATTCCGTGCTGGCGCGGCATATTGCTTGGGACATCGGGATTGAGGATGTGACGCGGAGGTTGTCTGACAAGCTGAAGGCGACGGCGATCTATGCAAGGTTTTCGCGGCTTTTGCTGGACGCCAATCGCTATCCTGACGATCCGGGCAGTACGCCCGTTATCAGCGACGGGGTTGAAATTCCGGCCAATCAGGAGATTACCGAGGCGGAGAAGACGCGGCGCGTCGAGACTTACTTCACTCCCTATCAGGGTGCAATTACCGGCCTGATCGAGAGAAAACGTGCGGCGCATGAGGTGCCGCTCCTGATCTCCATGCACAGCTTTACCCCGGTGATGAATGATTTTGAGCGGCCGTGGCATATCGGCGTGCTGTGGGACAGGGACCCGCGCATCGCCCTGCCGCTGCTGAGGATATTGCGCGAGAATAGCTCCCTCGTCGTGGGCGATAACGAACCTTATTCGGCGCGAGAGCCCATGGGCTATACGATGAATGAGCATGGCATGAAGCGGGGCATTCCCAATGTCGCCATCGAGATCCGCCAGGACCTGATCGATACCCACCAGGGGGCGGAGAAATGGGCCGCCATCATGGCCGATGCGCTAACCCGTCTTGGCCCGCTTGCGCCCCATGAACCGGGAGGGACGGAATGAGCGTTAAAGAGCCGACATTCACCATCGGGATCGAGGAGGAATATCTTCTCGTCGATCTGGAAACCCGTGATCTCGCTATAGAGCCGAGCGAGGAAATCCTTTCTGAATGCGAAAAGCGGCTTCCCGACCATCTGGTGACGCCGGAATTTCTCCGCTCCCAGCTTGAAGTCGGCACGCGTGTTTGTCGCAATATTTCTGAGGCGCGCGATGCGTTGCAGGAACTGCGCGGCACCACGTCGGAAGTGGCGAGGAAGCATGGTCTTGGCGTGATGGCGGCCTCCATCCATCCCTTTGCCGACTGGCATCAGCTCAAGCACACCCCGAAGGAGCGGTACGATACTATCGCCCGCGATTTGCAGGCGACGGTGCGGCGGATGATGATCTGCGGGATGCATGTGCATTGCGCGATCGAGGATCCGGAGCTGCGCATTGACCTGATGAACCAGGCAAGCTATTTCCTGCCGCACCTGCTTGCGCTTAGCACCTCGTCGCCCTTCTGGCGGGGGGAGGAGAGTGGCCTTAAGTCCTATCGCGTCACGGTGTTTGACGCGCTGCCCCGGACGGGACTTCCCGACCGGTTTGAGAGTTATGGTGAATATTCCCGTCTGGTCGATACACTGGTTGAGGCGGGCACGATCGAGGACGGAACGAAGCTCTGGTGGGACATGCGTCCCTCCGCGAAATTCCCGACACTGGAAATGCGGCTTGCCGATGTTTGCCCGCTGTTGGAGGATGCGCTGACCGTCGCCGCGTTGTACTCTTGCGTTCTTCGCATGCTCTTCCGCCTGCGCCGCAATAATCAGCGCTGGCGCATCTATCCGCAGACACTGGTTGAGGAAAACCGCTGGAGCGCGCAGCGCTTTGGCGGTGAGGGCAAGCTGATCGATTTCGGTATTCCGGCCCCGGTCGCGCTCGCCGACCTGATTGAGGAGATTATCGAGCTTACTGCAGAAGACGCGGCGGCGCTGGGCTGCGAGAAGGAAGTGCAACATGCGCGGGAGATTGTTCGCCGTGGCACCTCTGCCGATCGGCAGATCGCCTGTTACCGTGCGGCGGTTGAGGCCGGTGACAACAAGCAGGCAGCGCTGATAAAAGTTGTTGATCAGGTCTTGAATGAGACCGTTTCCGGCATAGACTTATAACAGGGCGTATTGAAAAGAGGGAAAGACGATGGACCAAAAGACACTTGAGTTAGAGGCCGCAGCCTTTCGCCGCCTGCGCGATCATCTTCGGGAGCGCACCGATGTGCAAAATATCGACCTGATGAATCTGGGTGGCTTTTGCCGCAACTGCCTTGCCAACTGGTATATGGAGGCCGCGAACGAGAAGGGCATCGAAATGGACAAATTGCAGGCGCGCGAGATTGTCTATGGCATGCCGTTCGATGAATGGAAGGCGAAGTACCAGAAAGAGGCAACGCCGGAACAACAGGCCGCCTTCAAGGAAAGCCATAAGGACCATTAGGCAGTGCGGGCGCGGAAAATTTTTCGCAAAAGACATATACTTGCCCGCGCCAATAATGCTAAAAATCCCTCCCGGATTCTGTTCCGGTCTATATGCACGAGAAAACTCACGGAGAAGGTAAGTCATGGCTGACATCGGCGGAGTGGCCGCGGATCATTTACGGTCCTATATCGAAAGAATTGAGCGTCTGGAAGGAGAGAAAAAGGGTATCGCCGGCGATATCAAGGAAGTCTTCGCCGAGGCCAAGGGCACCGGCTTCGACGTCAAGGCCATGCGCGCCGTGCTGCGCCTTCGCAAGATGGACAAGGCCGATGTGCAGGAGCAGGAATATATGATTGACCTGTATAAACATGCACTTGGCATGGCGGCGGATGAAAATCCCGCTGAGGATGACGCAGAGAATGAGCCGGAAGCCGCCGCTTTTTAAGGATCGGGCCGCGCCCCTTGTATTCCAGACCTGCAATAATTAAGTGCAGAACACACCTGTAATAAACCCGCAGGTGGTTTGGAGCGATGACGAAATTTTCCACAGATGCGGCGGGCTTCGCGGCCCTCACCATCTCTGAATAGATGTTGCAGCAATGCGTGCTGAACGGCCTGTTCTCGGGCGAGGAGGCGCGGCGGCTGCTGATTTCCGCAGCAAAGCGGCATGAGGACGCGGCGGAGGGGTCGGACGAGAAAATCACCCTCAATATGGAGGCGGCGCATCTGATCCGCGCGCGTTCATCCGGGCTGGAACCGCTCTTTCGGGAGCAACGGGAGCAGAGGGCGGAACAGGCAAAAAAACCGAAGACCGAGAACCGCCCGAACTGGGTCCGCTTTCCCGAATAGCTATTTCTTCGCCAGTACCCGCTTGGTGCTCTGTGGGTATTTCTCCATCAGCGCGGCGGGCCGCACGGGACGCAGGGTGAAATTTCCGCCGCAATTAGGGCAGACGCCCTTATGCACCGTTTCCATGCAGTCCTTACAGAAGGTGCATTCAAAGGTGCAGATATAGGCATCCACCTTCCCGTTAGGCAGGTCTTTATCACATGTCTCGCAGTTTGGTCTCAACTCCAGCATGGCAGCCTCCTTTTCCCCTCTATAGCGGGAGAAGGCGCGCCCGGACAGGTCCAATAGAACGCCGCCCGGGGAGCCAATTGCCGCTACTCTGCCGCCTGTTTCTGCGGCTCGGGGCTTTTGAAGCTCGCGAGCATATTCTCAAGGTCGCCGCGATAGACTTTGATCGCCTTGTCTTTTACATGGCCATAGCCGCGGATATGCATGGGCAGGGCCGCAATCTCGACGGCGATGGCGTGATTTTCGGGCGTCAGGCCGTCCATCAGCTCTGTTACCAGCTTTTCAAACTCCTTGATCAGGGCGCGCTCGGTTTTACGCTCCTCCTGATAACCGAAGATGTCGAGCGGTGTCCCGCGAAGCGACTTGAACTTCGCAAGGAAGCCAAAGGCCTTCATCATATATCCGCCGAACTCCTTCTTTTTGAGTTCCCCCGTTTCGGAATCGCGCTTGGAGAAGAGCGGCGGGGCGAGATGGAATTTGAGATGGTAGTCGCCGGCCATCATCCGTTCCACCCGTTTCATGAAGGTCGTGTCGGTGTAAAGCCTCGCGACTTCATACTCATCCTTATAGGCGAGCAGCTTGAAGTAGCTCCGTGTGATGGCCTCTGACAATGACGTCTTGCCCGGCATGATCTCGCTCTCGCGCGTGCGGACGTGGGCCACCAGATCGCTGTAACGCCGCGCATAACGAGCGCTCTGATAGCCGGTCAGGAACTCCACTCGGCGGGAGATCATTTCATCCAGATCCTCCGTCGGCTGCATACGAAGCGCCGGACCTTTCAGCTCCGCGACTTCCTTCATCACCCGGTCCGGATCGGCCGCCATTACGCGGCCCCAGCCGAAGGCCTTCTTGTTGAAGGGCACGGCAACGCCGTTCAGCTCCACCGCGCGGAGCAGGGCTTCCTCGCTGAGCGGAATCAGCCCTTTCTGATAGGCAAAGCCCAACATAAAGAGGTTGGTGGCAATGGAATCACCCAAAAGCGTTGTCGCAATCTCGCTTGCCTCGATCAGATCGCATTGATCCGGGCCAATGGCTTCGCGGATATGATCGAGCGTGTCCTTAACCGGGAAGGGCGCGTCGGGATCGAGGGTGAAATCCATGGTCGGGGAGGGATGCGCGTTGATCACCGCATGGGCGACATTCACATCAAATTTCGCAAGGCTGTCATAGGAGCCAGACACTACCATATCACAGCCGATCAGGAGATCGGCACGCCCCGCCGGGATGCGCACAGCATTGATATCCTCAGGCTTCGGCGCGATATGCACATGGCTGGTGACGGCGCCGCCCTTCTGGGCGAGGCCCGCCTGATCGAGGACGGACATACCCTTTTCCTCCAGATGCGCGGCCATGCCGACGATGGCGCCGATGGTAACAACACCGGTACCGCCGATCCCGGTGATCAGGATACGGTAGGGGCCGTTCAGCTCCCGCGCTGCCGGGGCGGGGAGGCCTTCTGCCGGGTTCTCCGCCGCATGGGGCGCGGCTTTGCGAAGTTCGCCGCCCTCGATGGTGACGAAGCTTGGGCAGAAGCCCTTCACGCAGGAGAAATCCTTGTTGCAGGTGGATTGGTTGATGGTCCGCTTGCGGCCGAATTCCGTCTCGATCGGCTCGACCGACAGGCAGTTCGACTTGACTGAACAATCGCCGCAGCCCTCGCACACCAGATCATTGATGATCACGCGCTTGGCCGGGTCGGGGAAGGTGCCGCGCTTGCGGCGGCGGCGCTTCTCGGCGGCGCAGGTCTGGTCATAGATGAGAATGGAGACGCCTTTTTCTTCCCGCAGGTGACGCTGGATTTTATCGAGGTCATCGCGGTGATGTATCGTCGTGCCTTTGGGCCAGGGGGTCCCTTCGGGGTATTTTTCGGGCTCGTCCGTGACCACGCGGATGACGGAGACGCCTTCGCCCTCCAGCTGCTGGGCGATCTGCCAAGGCGTGAAATTATCACCGAGCGACTGGCCGCCGGTCATGGCGACCGCATCGTTATAGAGGATCTTATAAGTCATATTGGCCTTCGCTGCGACCGCCTGACGGATCGCGAGAATGCCCGAATGATGATAGGTGCCATCGCCTAAGTTGGCGAAGATATGTTGCTCGTCGGTGAAATGCTGCTGCCCGACCCAGGGAACCCCTTCGCCGCCCATCTGGGTGAAGGTGTCGGTGTTGCGGTTCATCCAGGTGACCATGAAATGGCAGCCGATCCCGGCAACGGCGCGGCTTCCCTCCGGCACGACGGTCGAGGTGTTATGCGGACAGCCGGAGCAATAGAACGGTGTGCGCACCAGCTTCGCTGGTTTTGCATCGAGCTGCTTTTCTTTGCGGTCGAGGAAGGTGAGGCGGTTCTCAATCGAGTCGGAGGTATAGAAACGGCGGATGCGGGCAGCGATGACGCGCGCGACCATGGCCGGGGTCAGTTCTCCGGTGGAGGGTTGCAGCGGCTTTTTATCCTCATCGAACTTGCCGAGGATACGCGGGCGAACCCCGGTATCCCAGTTATAAAGCTGCTCCTTCATCTGGTTCTCGATGACGGCGCGCTTCTCCTCGATCACCAGCACTTCTTCCAGCCCTTCCGCGAACTGACGGATGCCATCAGGCTCCAGCGGCCAGGGCATGCCGACCTTATAGACGGTGAGGCCGATCTCGGCGGCGAGCGCATCATCGATCCCGAGATCGCGGAGTGCCTGGCGCACGTCGTAATAGGATTTGCCGACCGTGACGATGCCGAAGCGGCGTTTCGGGCTGTCCATGGTCACCCGGTCGATATTGTTGGCGCGGGCGAAGGCGCGGGCGGCGTATATTTTATGCTGGTTGAGGCGGACTTCCTGATCGAAGCGGTTGTCATGGGGCTGGATATTGAGGCCGCCCTCGGGCATCTCGATATTCGGGCGGATGAAATTACCGCGATCCGGCGCGACATAGACGGACGCGCCGCCCTCCACCGTCTCGGAGATGCATTTAAAGCCGATCCAGAGGCCGGAAAAACGTGACATCTCGATCCCGAGCAGGCCGTAGTCGAGAATCTCCTGCACATTGGCGGGGTGTAGCACGGGCATCATCCAGCCCGCGAAACTATGCTCGCTCTGATGCGCGATGGAGGAGGAGACGATGCCGTGATCATCGCCCGCAAGCGCGAGGACGCCGCCATATTTCGAGGTGCCGGCGCTGTTCGCGTGGCGGAAAACGTCACCCGTCCGGTCGACGCCCGGTCCTTTGCCGTACCACAGGCCGAACACGCCATCATAGCGCGCGCCCTTGAACATATTGAGCTGCTGGCTGCCCCACACGGCGGTGGCGGCGAGGTCTTCATTGACGCCCGGCTCGAACTGGATGTCATTTTCTTTGAGGATTTTGGCGGCTTTCCAGAGCGATTGATCATAGCCCGCGAGCGGTGATCCGCGATAGCCCGAGATAAAGCCCGCCGTGTTCAGCCCGGCGGCGCGGTCGCGTTCCTTCTGCATCAGTGGCAGGCGAACAAGCGCCTGAATACCGGTCAGGAAAATACGGCCTTCCTCAAGCGTATATTTGTCGTCAAGCGAAACATTGGCCAACGGCATCTTTACCTCACTCCCATTCGAAAAAGACGGTTACTGCTGTTTGATATAAGGAAATTATCATGAAAGGCAAAAAAGGTCAATATTGCTGACTTATATAGATTTTAATTAAAGAGTCACCCGATTTTTTTTGACTCTTCCGGTGCAAAATGGCTTTAGAATGACTCTTCTGATTTTATTCATTCTCGAAAGCAGATCATGACCATTCTGGTGACAGGTGTGGCGGGATTTATCGGCATGCATGTGTCGGAGGTCCTGTTGGCGAGCGGGGAGAGGGTTGTCGGCGTCGACAATCTCAACGACTATTATGATGTCGGGCTGAAGGAAGATCGGCTCGCACGGCTTGAGAGGCATGAGAATTTCACTTTTCACAAAATCGATATGGCGGATCACGCGGCCTTTATGACGGCAATGGCGGGGCAGGACGATGTTACTGGTGTTGTGCATCTTGCGGCGCAGGCCGGGGTTCGCCACAGCCTGACCCATCCGTTCGACTATGCGGATGCGAATGTCACCGGCTTCCTCACCATCCTGGAATATTGCCGTCATCTCAAGACCCGTCCGCATCTCGTCTATGCCAGTTCCAGCTCCGTCTATGGCGCGAATAACGAACTGCCCTACTCGGTGGATCAGGCGGCGGACCGGCCGGTCTCCCTCTATGCGGCGACGAAGAAGGCGAATGAGCTGATGGCTTATACTTACGCCCATCTTTATGGCTTGCCGTCAACGGGCTTGCGCTTTTTCACCGTCTATGGCCCGTGGGGGCGGCCGGATATGGCCTACTGGCTGTTCACCGATAAAATCCTGAAGGGAGAGCCGGTCCAGATCTATAATCAGGGCGACATGATGCGCGATTTCACCTATATCGACGATGTGGTGACGGGTATTCTTTCCGTGCTCGCGCATCCGCCTCAAAAAACAGATGCCGAGCCGCCGCATAAGGTCTACAATCTGGGCAATAATCAGGCGGAGAAGCTGCTTGATTTTGTCGCGATCATAGAAAAGGCTCTTGGGCTGAAGGCCGAGCGGGAGCTTCTGCCCATGCAGCCGGGCGATGTGAAGGCGACCTTCGCCGATATTGACCCGATCCGTCAGGATGTGGGATATGAACCCACAACCACTCTTGAGGAGGGGTTGCCGAAATTTGTCAAATGGTACCAGGAATATATTAGTAAGGATTAGTTTTTCATGTCGACAGCGTTCGATATCAATCAAATACAGAATATCATCGATCACGGGGTTCCCCATATGGCCGAGATCGGCGTGCGCGTTCACGACATGAACGAGGACGGGGTGACTTTCAGCATGGCCTATCAGGAACGGTTTGCGGGTAACCCGGTCAACGGCATCCTGCATGGCGGGATTATCACCACCCTGATCGACACCGCGATGGGCATGAGCATTTATGCTCGGCTTAAACAATATATGCCAATCGCAACGCTTGATTTTCGCATTGACTATCTGAAGCCGGCAACTCCGGGCGAAGATGTGTTCACTTGGGCGAGCTGTTACAAGGTAACGAAGCAGATTGCCTTTGTCCGTGGCATTGCCTATCACAGCGATACTAATGATCCAATCGCCAATTCTGTCGGCACTTTCATGCTGAAATCCTCCGACAGCCCGCCGTTGAATGTGGCAGCAAAAGAGAATGGGGACGAAAAATGAGTGAGATGACTGCGGAAGATTTCGTCGCCTTGATCGCAAAGGCGAAGGCTGACATGGACTGGCGCCCCCTCTTTGATATCATCCCCTATTTCTCTTTTCTTGGGCTGCAGTTGGCGCCTTGGGGCGGTGGTCTGACCTGCGTCCTGCCGGAGGATAAGAAATTTATTGGCAACCCGACGTTGCCCGCACTGCATGGCGGGGTCGTAGGGGCGTTTCTGGAAAGCACGGCGCTGGTGCATCTCCTGGCGACGCAGGAAGTGACGCGCCTGCCGAAAATCATTAACATCACCGTGGAGTATCTGCGCTCGGGCAAGCCGGTTGAGACTTATGCGGAAGCGGTGGTCACCAAGCCGGGCAGGCGGGTCGCCAATATGCGGGTCGAGGCCTGGCAAGGGGATCGGGGTAAACCTATCGCTGCGGCCCACGCCAATTTCCTTGTCAGCTAGGGAATGTTTCCTAAATGAACAGGATAAGCCTTTTTTCGTTGGAGTGAGTTTACATGACCGAGAGTGCCCTTGCCAATTTGCCTGAATGGGACTTGAGCGATCTTTATCCGTCCCGGACGTCGCCCGAACTTATCGAGGATCTGGAAACGGCGGCGCGGGATGCGAAGGCCTTCGCCGAACAGTACAAGGGCAAGCTCACCTCCCTCGACGGGCAGGCGCTTTATCTCGCCATTGCCAAATATGAGGAAATCGGCGAGCTGGAAGGGCGGATCATGTCTAATGCCTATCTCGTCTATGCGTGCAATATGTCGGATCCGGAAATCGGCAAGTACTTCC
>CALEMG010000552.1 GCA_937910835.1 uncultured Alphaproteobacteria bacterium
GGTGGGTGCTGCGCTACCCGTTGGAATGCGGCGTGTCGGTGTTTTGTTGTCACTTTTGGTACTTCCGCTATATATTCCGGTATTGAGTTTTGGGGTTGCTGCCGTCGATGCTGCAATAGCCCAGCTTACCGTGGCCCCTCACCTTTTGCTGCTTGGCGGTGTGTCGCTGGGGGCGTTGGTTGTTGGACCGTTGGCGGCGGCGGCAGGTTTGAGGCTGTCTCTGTCGTGAGGAACATTTAGGAACTGATTGAAGCCATGGCCATTGATTTACATAAATATGCCAACCCAAAACGGTTTCTGGCGATCACAGCGGCGATCTATCCATGGAGCGTCTGGCTCACCGTTGTTTTGCTGCTGGGAGGTATATATCTGAGCCTGTTCGTCGCGCCGCCTGATTACCAGCAGGGCGATACGGTACGGATCATGTTTGTCCATGTTCCGGCCGCCTGGATGGCGCTGATGATTTACACCATGATGGCAGTCAGTTCGGCGGTCGGTCTGATCTGGAAACATCCAGTTGCCGATCTTACAGCGAAGGCCGCCGCGCCTATTGGCGCCTGCTTTACCTTTCTCGCGCTGGTGACTGGATCGCTATGGGGTCAGCCCATGTGGGGAACCTTCTGGGTCTGGGATGCACGGCTGACAAGCATGTTGATTCTTTTGTTCTTGTATCTTGGTTATATGGCAATCTGGGAGAGTTTTGACGATCCAACGAAGGCCGCCAAGGCAGCGGCGATTCTGGCACTGGTCGGGGTTGTTAATATCCCAATCATCCGCTTCTCGGTCGATTGGTGGAATACCTTGCATCAACCGGCAAGCGTCGCGACGATGGACGGCCCGAAAATTCACAGCACCATCCTTATTCCTCTGCTGGTCATGGGGCTTGCTTATACGGCCTTTTTCATCATGGTACTGATCATACGGGTGAAGGCGGAAATCCTGAAACGGCGTCTTCACGTCCTGCAGATTGCGGAGTTAAGGGAAAGCTAGGGATGGTCGGGTTTCTCTCCTGATCGCGGCATTGTGACGCAGAATGGTCGTTCCGTTGTGTATTTTAGGCGGGAAGCAATTATATTCGCCGCAAATAAAAGGCTTTAGAGGATCATATTGGATCAGGTAGCAACATTTTTTGATATGGGTGGGTACGGGCTATTTATTTGGCCGTGCTTCGCAATTTCCGCTCTTGTGCTGCTGGTGCTGTATTTTTCTAGTCGCCAGCGCCTGAAAATCGTCGAGCAGGAGCTTGCTTTGATTGAAGGTCGCCGACAAAAGCGGAATGGGCGGAAAGTATCTGCGCCCGCTGGAGAGAGCCTGTCATGACCCGAAAGAAACGGCGGCTATATTTTGTCCTTGCGGGGATGTGTGTTCTCGGCATTGCTGCCGCACTCGTCCTGACATCATTTGAAGACAGCCTTGTATTTTTCCGAAGCCCCTCCGATCTTGTCGAGAAACCTATCGAACCCGGCCGGAACTTCCGCCTTGGCGGTTTGGTGGAGGAGGGTAGCGTCGAGAAAAACGGAGTCATAACGCGCTTTAGTGTAACGGACCTGAATGAAGCTGTGCCGGTTACTTTTGAAGGCTTGCTTCCGGATTTGTTCCGTGAGGGGCAGGGCGTTGTTACTGAAGGTTATTTCAACAAGGATGGTGTGTTTGTCGCGACCAATGTTCTTGCCAAGCATGACGAGAACTACATGCCGCCGGAGGTGGCGGATGCGCTTAAGAAAGCCGGGCAGTGGAAGCCGGAGGATGGCGGCTGATGGTTGCGGAAATTGGTCAGTTTGTTCTTATATTGGCGCTGATAACCGCTATATTTCAGGGTGTTTTTCCGCTCTTCGGCGCGGCGCGGAGCAGCCAGCCCATGATGCGTTTCGCGAACAACGCCGCGTTCGTTCAGTTCTTGGCCATTACCGGGGCCTTTATTTGCCTGACGATCGGTTACGTTACCAGCGACTTTTCAATTTTAAATGTGACGAACAATTCTCATTCCCTGAAACCCATGCTTTACAAGATAAGTGGTGTCTGGGGAAACCATGAGGGTTCGCTCCTGCTTTGGAGTTGGATTTTGGCTCTTTTTGGTCTCGCCGTTGCCGTCTTCGGTCGTAACCTGCCCGACAGTCTGAAAGCGAGAGTCCTCGCTGTTCAGGGGATGATCGGCGTAGGTTTTTTAATGTTTATCCTGTTTACCTCGAACCCGTTTGAGCGGATCGACCCTGCACCGCTTGACGGGAGTGGACTTAATCCACTGCTACAGGATCCCGGTCTCGCCTTCCATCCGCCGTTTCTCTATCTCGGATATGTGGGCCTTTCGGTTACCTTCTCGTTCGCCATTGCGGCGCTGATTGAAGGGAGGGTCGATCCCGCCTGGGCAAGATGGGTGCGGCCATGGACGTTGGCCGCATGGGGGTTTTTGACGATCGGAATAGCACTGGGATCATGGTGGGCGTATTACGAGCTCGGCTGGGGCGGCTGGTGGTTCTGGGATCCGGTCGAGAACGCGGCGTTTATGCCCTGGTTGGCGGCCACGGCTCTTCTGCATTCTGCCATTGTTGTAGAAAAGCGTGATGCTCTCAAAAATTGGACGATACTGCTTGCAATTGTTGCATTTAGTTTAAGTCTTCTCGGCACCTTTCTCGTTCGGTCCGGCGTGCTGAATTCGGTGCATGCCTTTGCGTCCGATCCGGCGCGCGGCGTTTTTATCCTGATATTCCTGATATTTGTGATCGGTGGATCGCTGCTACTTTACGGAATTCGGGCGCCGATGATGAAGGGCGGAGGCCTCTTCGCCCCGATCAGTCGGGAAGGCGCACTGGTTCTCAACAATTTACTGCTCTCCACTGCGACGGCAACGATACTGCTGGGGACGCTATACCCGATTTTTCTGGACGCCTTCACTGGCGCCAAGGTTTCCGTAGGGCCGCCTTATTTTGAGGCCACTTTCCTTCCCCTTGCTATTCCGCTCGTTATCGCCATGGCCGTCGGGCCTTTCCTTGCCTGGAAGCGGGGCGACCTTGCTGGGGTGATCTCGCGTCTTACATTTGCGCTTCTTCTTTCGTTTCTGCTTGTCGGATTTATCTGGTGGCAGCAGACGGCGACGCCAGTTATGTCACTTGTCGGTCTGGGACTTTTTGCCTGGCTTTTAGTTGGATCGCTGCTTGAATGGTCGGAGCGAGTAAAGCTCTTTCGAGGACCTTTGTTGAGTAGCTGGCGGCGCACGAAACAACTTCCCAGAAGTGCGCATGGCATGACCGTCGCGCATATCGGTGTTGCTTTGGTTATTCTGGGAATCACCGCGTCGGAAACTTGGCAGACCGAGCATCTCGGCGTTATGCGACCGGGCGAAACAGTCTCTGTCGGTGGATATGATTTCCGCTTTGACGGCGCGGAGACTGTTGCCGGTCCTAACTATGAGGCTGTCCGTGGCACCTTCCTCGCCTCGACCAATGGCGGCAAGGGCGTCTATCTTTTTCCAGAGCAGCGGCAATATTCCACGCCCCCTATGGAAACGACCGAAGCTGCTATCCGCCCCATGCTGAGTGCGGACTTATATACGGTAATTGGCGAGACCGATGGCACGGGCGGCTATGCTGTGCGCATATATCACAAGCCTTTTATTTCCTGGATCTGGATTGGATCATTCGTCATGTTTCTTGGTGGTGCGCTGAGCTTGAGCGATCGACGGTTGCGCTTGGGGGCACCACGCCGTGCTCGCCGTCAGAAAGCGGCTACTCCCGATTTGTCAGGCGCGAAAGGATAGGATGATGCGGTTGCGGTTTCTGATTCCCGTTGCGACCTTTGCCGGCATTGCCGTTGTGATGTGGTATGCGCTTTTTATTCTGAATCTCACGGAAATCCCGACCGAGTTTGTCAGCAGGCCCGCGCCCGAGTTCTCGCTGGAGCCGGTTCCGGGCTATGGGCCGGGATTGGCGCAAGCCGACCTTGCAACGGGCAAGGTTGTCCTGCTTAACGTCTTTGCGTCATGGTGTGTCGCCTGCATGGCGGAGCATCCCATTTTCATGGAGCTGAAGGCGCAGGATACGGTTGATATTTATGGTCTCAACTACAAGGATACGCCAGACGCCGCGGCTCAATGGCTCACGCGTCATGGCAATCCCTATCAACGAACCGGCATGGACCTGAAGGGCCGCGTCGGCATTGATTTTGGCGTATATGGCGTTCCGGAAACCTTCATTATCAGTTCGGACGGTAAAATCCTCGATAAAATTATTGGGCCGGTCAGCAAGGATATGTTCGAAGCCCGTATCCGTCCGTTTCTGAACGGGGCGGGATCGTGACATCATATTTCCGCCCGCTGTTGCTGGCTACGCTCCTCGCGCCATTTATTGTTCTCTCCGCTGCTGCCGTCTTCATTGAGGAAAAACTTGATGACCCGGCGCAGGAGGCACGGGCGCGTGAAATCTCAGGGGAAATCCGCTGCCTGGTATGCCAGAACCAATCTATTCTCGACAGCAACGCCGACCTTGCGAAAGACCTTCGACAGATCGTGAGAGAGCGAATTTCTTTCGGAGATACGGATGAGGAAGTACGCCGTTACCTGGTTGATCGCTATGGCGACTGGGTTCTGCTTAACCCGCCGTTCAAGATGACCACCCTTTTTCTCTGGCTTGGCCCCGTGCTGATCTTCCTTCTTGGCGCCTTCGCGATGATTGTTTTCCTCCGAAATCGCAATCGGGTTGTTGAGGGGGAAGGCTCTAGCAAATTGTCCGCAGCGGAAGAGACGGAGATTGAGCAGTTGCTGAAATCGGATAAATCCGGAAAGAATTCATGATCTGGATTGTGTTTTCGATAATCCTGCTTGTGGTAGTGGCCGTGCTCGTCTGGCCATTTGTCCGGACGGGGCGGCAAACCCGCGCTCACGCGGATCAGGGGCTGGAAGTCTACAGACAGCAACTAGATGAACTTGGCTCCGATGTAGCGCGCGGCGTTATCGGCAAGGCCGAGGCCGAGGCGATGGAGACAGAAATCAAGCGGCGCATGCTTCGCATGGGACGGCAGAGCGTGAAATCCGCCCAGAAATCGGGGTCGAAGACCAGCTGGCAGATTGCCGTTATTCTCATTATTGCAGTTCCGGTAATTTCCATTGCGCTCTATGCAGATTTGGGCTCTCCGGACTCCCCCGCGCGACCATTGGCGGCACGTAATATCGAGGCAGAGAGAGCGGCACTTGAGACACAGGATGTTGCTTCCCTGATCCAACGGCGTGGCGATGCGCTGAAGGCACAGCCGGATAATTTGGATGGCTGGGTCCTGCTGGCACGGACGTTAAGCCGTCTGGAGCGATATGATGAGGCAGCGGAAACATATATGAAGGCAACCTTGCTTGCACCGAACTCAGCGGAACTCTTTATTGGCGCGGGTGAAAATTACTATTTCGCGGCGGAAGGAGCGATTACGCCGGCGGCGGAAAAAGCGTTTGAGCAGGCAGGTGCGATTGATCCTGATAACCCGGGCGCCCGCTATTATCTGGCGCTTCGTGATGCACAAGGGGGAGATCGATCCGGCGCGCTTCAAAAATGGATCGCACTCTATGAGGAAAGCCCGGCGGCTGCTCCCTTCATGCCGGTTCTCGCGCGCCGTATCGAACAGACGGCAGAAGAGACTGGCACCGATATTGGCGATCTTTTTGACCGGAAGATGGCTTCCGCTGAAACGACTGGGCCGAGTTCCGATGACATTGCCGCCGCCGCGAATATGTCAGCGGAAGAACGGCAGGAAATGATCACTTCGATGGTGGCGGGCTTAGCCGCACGCATGGAGGAAGCCCCGGAATATGAAGGTCTTATGCGTCTTGGTCAGGCTTATGGTACATTGCAGAAATATGAAGAGTCTGCGGATGCCTACGCCCGAGCCCGTGCGCTGAAACCGGAAGACTTTGCAGCGCTTCAGGCGGAAGCACTCTCTCACGTTCAGGCGGCTGGCGATGCTGGTGTGCCGCCTGCTTCTGCCGTTGAACTCTACCGGTTAGTCCTTGATCGAAACCCGGACTATCCTCAGGCCCTCTGGTATCTTGGGGTTGCCGAAGCCGCGAGAGGGAATAATGCAGAGGCGATTAAACTCTGGACCCGGCTTCAGGTCGTGACGGAACCGGGAAGTGCCGTGAACGCAGCCGCGACGGAGGCGATAAAGAGCCTTTCCGGCGCGGACAAAAATTGATACCGTTACGCTTTAACGGATGGAAAGAAATTAGCCCGTGGCGTCCATAAATCCCGACGATTATGCATTTGAGCGCAAGATCCCCGCAGACGACAATATGGAACGTCATGTTTGTGCTGATTGCGGCTGGATACATTACGACAACCCAAAGGTAGTCGTGGGCTCCGTTGTTACATTTGAAGATAAGTTTTTGCTCTGTAAGCGGGCGATCAATCCGCGTAAAGGCTTCTGGACATTGCCCGCAGGATATCTTGAACAGAATGAAACGACTGCCGATGGGGCGATGCGCGAGGCGTTCGAAGAAGCAAACGCCAAAATCCGGATTCGCGACCTTCTTGCGCTTTATAGCGTAACTCATATCAGTCAGGTTCAGGTTATGTATCGCGCGGTGCTTGATAAACCGGAATTTGCTGCAGGGCCGGAATCTTTGGAAGTTCGTCTTTTTGACTGGGAAGATATCCCTTGGAATGATCTTGCCTTTCCTACTGTCTATTGGGCCCTACATCAGTATCAAGAGATAAAAGATTCAGAATATTTTACGCCTTTCTCCAATGCGGACGGTGAGATGCTTGAAAAATCGTATGAGATTTTACGTCGCTAACAGGCTTAATTGAGGATTTCTAAAATGAACAAAGCAATGGCAGTAGTCGCGATGGGTATCGCTTTTGCGCTCTCTGGCACGACAAATTTGCAGGCTGGCTTGCTCGACAAGCTGCAAATAACGATCTGCGACACGACATCATCCTCGTCAAGTGGATCAAGCAGCAGCGGGGCGAGTAATCTGTCCACCAGTCAGATCATAGAGGGGCTAAAAGAAGCGCTCAAAGTAGGCACGGAAACAGTGGTTGGTCAGATTGGTACGACGGATGGATATAATGGCGACCCGGCGATCCATATCCCGTTGCCTGAAAAAATGCAGCAGGCGCAGTCATTGTTGAAGAAGTTTGGCCTCTCGGGCATGGCGGATGAGTTGGAGGAACGGCTCAACAGAGGTGCGGAAGCCGCCGCCCCAAAGACCAAGGAAATTATCTATAACGCGATTTCCGAAATGCCCCTTGAAGACGCACAAGGGATATATAGCGGCCCGGATGACGCTGCGACTCAGTATTTCCGGAAAGTTACCACGGCAGATTTGACAGAGACTGTCCGCCCGATTATCGAACAATCCTTGCAGGATGTTGGAGCGATTACGGCTTATGATAATCTTGTATCGCAATATAAAACCTACCCCCTTGTGCCGGATATCAAGTCTGACCTGACTGGCCATGCGACGGAACAGGCTCTGGAAGGTCTGTTTTATTATCTCGCGCAGGAAGAGGCGGCCATTCGCAATGATCCGGTCAAGCGGACAACGGAAATTCTGACCACGGTGTTTGGAATCTAGGTGAGCGCCCGTTCCAGATACTCCGTGATCAGCGCCTGATAGCGGGGCAGCGATTTGTAGCTGCGCATGTCCGGGCCCATGGTTTGAAGTCCATGAAGCAGCCGTTCGGCGCGCCTGAGATCCACGCATATCTCCGCAAGGCTGTTGTTGAAAATACGGATTGTGAAGAGGATATTTTTGCTGTCTTCCAACCGCTGCAGGGTTTGTCGTTCTACGCGGAAGAAAATCTTATCGCCAACATTCTCCGCTCTTATTGATCCGTCGACAGGTCGCGTGCTGCGCCACCATCCGGGCTGGAACAGGGCTTTGCTGTCATAGAGGCCCCAGTTAAACCGCTCCACTTTCTTACCGGGTTTCAAGTTCCTGAAAAACCGGTCAATTGGGCTCCCCAGTCGGTCATTCAATCCGGGCACGGGTTGGTGAATGGTTTGCATGGGGCGGCCGACCTTTTCAACAAGGTTCCAGCCGGTTGGAAAGCAAACGCAGGCCGCTGCAAGGATATAGCCGTCGGAGGATTCTCGCATCAGGACGAGGTCTTCTAGAACCATTAGCGCCGCCTGAACGAGGGGATTTGGTTCTGCGCCGCTTTCCACTAAAGGTGAGATCTCCCGATGGTTGGCGGCGAGTTCCTCCATAATCAGTTGACGGATTTCCTGCAGCGCCGATTGGGTGCCCTCAGTTTCAGCAAAAACCTGATCGCGGTAGTCACTCAGCAGGCGTCGTTTTTCCGCAATATCCTGTGCATATTGGCTATCGATATCGAGAAAGGATCGGCCCCTTAACGCCTGCAACCCCATGGTCAGGCGAAAATCCGTGCCGTCGAGAGGAAAGTAACGGACAGTCATACGTCCGTATCAGGTTTTTCCTGTTTCATATGGCGTGTGATCATGGGTACCTGGGCAATAAAAAAGAGAAATGTTGCGGCGGTGAAGCCGAACACCTTGATATTTACCCAAAGTTCCGTTGAGAAGTTGCGCCAGATGATTTCGTTGGCGACAGCCATGAGAAGAAAAAAGGCGGCAAGGCGAACCGTTAGCTTTTTCCAGCCGTCATCATCGAGGTTCCAGAAATTATCGAACAGGACTTTGACAAAGGATTTCCCCAGCATCAACCCGGCAAACAGGACGGCAGAAAAAATGCCGTAGATGATTGTCGGTTTCATCTTGATGAAGGTTTCATCGTTCAAATAAAGCGTAAGCCCGCCGAAGATCATTACGACAACTGCCGTCACGAGCGGCATCATGGGGAGGCTCCGGGTGTAGTAATATGATACTCCGAGGGCGATCAGCGTGGTGATCATGATGGCGCCCGTCGCAACGAAAAGATCGCCAAAATAGTAGGCGGCGAAGAAAATCAGTATTGGACCGAGTTCTGTCGCGGGCTTCAATCCCTTTGGCATAGTTTTTTCCGTCGCCATTCGTACAGGGTCCTTCTTAGTTGTCTGCGGCGCCGGACAGGGCGCGGGCAAAATCATTCGCGGCGAAGGGCTGCAGATCGTCTTCGCCTTCGCCAACGCCGATGGCATGAACAGGCAGGCCAAATTTATCGGCAATTGCGACCAGCACACCGCCCCGCGCCGTCCCATCAAGTTTTGTCATCACCAAGCCGGTGACGTTGCAGACTTTTCCGAAAATCTCCACCTGGTTCAGAGCGTTCTGCCCCGTTGTGGCATCCAGCACAAGGAGGCAGGAATGCGGGGCATCTGGGTCAAGCTTCTTGATCACCCGAAGGACTTTTTCAAGTTCGGCCATCAGGTCGGATTTATTCTGTAGCCGCCCTGCGGTATCGATCAGTAACAGATCGGCTCCATCTGCTTTCGCCTTTTCAAGCGCGCTAAAAGCAAGGCCTGCCGCATCGCCGCCCACCTTCGTGGTGACCACGTCGCACCCTGTGCGCTGGCCCCAGATTTGAAGTTGTTCCACTGCGGCCGCGCGGAAGGTATCCCCGGCCGCGAGAACCACTTTCTTGCCGGACGCACGGTATTGCTTGGCGAACTTGCCGATCGTCGTTGTCTTGCCGGAGCCATTAACCCCGACTACCAAAACAACGTGAGGCTTGTGACTCTCATCAAGGACGAAAGGCGCTGCCACCGGGTCGAGGATGGCGGTAACTTCCTCTGCGAGCGCTGCGCGGATTTCCTCAGGTGCGATTTCCTTGTCATAGCGGGTTTTCGCAATATTGGCCGAGATGCGGGCTGCCGTCGTTACTCCAAGGTCCGCGCTGATCAGAAGTTCTTCCAACTCTTCAATCACGTCATCGTCAAGCTTGCGCTTGGTGAAGATATCGGTGATCCCGCCGGAGATTGCGGAGGAAGAACGCTTGAGTCCGTCACGCAGGCGACTGAACCAGCCTTTTTTCTCTTTTGTTTCGCTCATTGGCCCTTATTCTCGGCAGGTACTGCAAAAACTTTTCGACCGTCGGTCCCGGTTATTCGGACTGGAATGATCTCACCGCTTATCGCTGTGAAATCAAGCTCAACCGGCGCATAATGACACGTCCGTCCCGTTGTTTCATTCTCAACCAGCACCAATTGCTCCGTCCCGACCAGAGATTTCAGGAAACGTGCGAGGTTTTTCTCGCCTGCAGCGCGAAGATCGGCGGCGCGTGCTTTTCGGACATCGCCCGGAACCTGCGGCATTTTCGCGGCCGGTGTACCGGGGCGAGCCGAATAAGGGAAGACATGCATGTAGGCTATGTCACATTCCTCAATTAGCTTGAGGCTGTTGGCCGCCATCTCATTCGTTTCAGTCGGGAAGCCGGCGATGATATCCGCGCCGAAGACAACATCGGGCCGTAGCAGCCGCGCCTTCTCAACGAAATCATAGACGTCATCGCGAAGATGCCGCCGCTTCATCCTTTTCAGGACCATATCATCGCCCGCCTGTAGGCTGATATGCAGGTGCGGCATCAGACGCGGTTCCGTCTCGATCAAACGCCAGAGATCATCATCCACTTCCACGGGATCGAGGGAGGAAAGACGAAGCCGCTCGATTTCCGGCACGGCGGCGAGAAGACGGCGGCACATCTGCCCGAGGGTTGGGTTGCCAGGTAAATCCTCGCCATAGGCCGTGATATCAACCCCGGTCAGGACAAATTCCTTATAGCCGTTGCTTGTAAGGGAGCGGGCCTGATCGACAATTGCACCCATTGGCACGGAACGGCTGTTCCCGCGACCATAAGGAATGATACAGAAGGTGCAGCGATGGTTGCAGCCATTCTGAATTTGCTGAAACGCACGGGCACGGCCATCGAATCCTTCGATAAGATGCCCCGCCGTCTCCTCGGCTGACATGATGTCATTGACCTGCATCCGCTCCGCCTGCTCCAGACCGAAGGATTGCGGTTCCAGCTTCTCCATGTTGCCGAGAATTTGATCAACCTCTGCCATGTTGGAGAATTGCTCCGGTTTGGTTTGGGCCGCGCAGCCGGTAACGATGATCTTGGCATCAGGGTGTTCGCGGCGCGCTTTGCGCACAGCCTGCCGTGCTTGGCGTTCTGCCTCATTCGTAACCGCACAACTATTGATAATGACCGCATTCGTCAGCCCCGCCGACATTGCATGACCGCGCATTACCTCGGATTCGTAGGTATTCAGGCGGCAACCGAAGGTGATGATTTCGGGTGCGGCAAGCGGCTTAATCTCACCCATTACGCCGCCCCTTTCAAAAGATCCGGGCCTAGGACGCCGCGATAGGATGTCGCGATGGGACCGCCCATAAAAACATGCCCCTTGTCGCCAATCCGCATATCAAGCGGGCCACCGTTCAGGTGCAGTGTTGCCTCTTTCCCCGTTATGCCTCTTAGATTTGCGGCCACCATTGTGGCGCAGGCCGCGGATCCGCAGGCGAGCGTAATGCCAACACCGCGTTCCCAAACCCGCAAGCGTATATCACCATTGGCCATCTTGCTGGCAATGCTGATATTGGCTTTTTCAGGAAAGAGAGGGTTGGTCTCTGCAATGGGGCCCCATTTTTCAAGGTCAACAGCTTCGGCATCCTCGACAAAGAATACGGCATGGGGGTTGCCCATGTTCACGCCTACCGGATCACTGAGCGGGCCGATGGTAAGGTTGATATGCGTCGTATCTTCTTCTTGGGAGAGGGGGATGTCCTGCCAATCCAGCTTCGGCGTTCCCATGTCGATCACAATGTGATGACGGTCTTCCGTTATTCCGGCAAGAAACCCCGCATGCGTCTCTATCGTGACGGTGTTCTTATCCGCCTCCTCCATGAGGAGATGGGCGACACAGCGGGTTGCATTCCCGCAAGCCTCTGCCTCGCTGCCGTCGGAGTTATAGATGCGCATAAAGATGTCAGCATTATTCGCTGTCGGTTCCATGACAATCAACTGGTCATAGCCCACACCGCGGTGCCGGTCGGCAATAGCCCGAAGCGCCGCTGCCGATAGATCGGGCAGGGCGGCGCGTCCGTCAATGATGACGAAATCATTGCCAAGGCCATGCATCTTTATGAAAGGTATCTGTTCCATACCCCGCGATATAGGCGTTTCGGTGCGTTCGGTCCAGCATATTTATCGCCGTGGATTGGTGAGTTCTGCTTGACTTATGACGGGGTCTATGGCTAATTCCGGCCAATCACGACAATCGAGTCGCAACATAGAAGTGCCGTAACGGTATCCGCCAGCCCGCGAGTTTCGCGCCCTGGCGTTTTTTGCGTTGTTTGGATTGGTTGTCAGAATTAGGGTTTTGAACGGGTTTAAGGCCGAATGTTTGAAAGTTTGACAGGCAGACTGGGTGATGTACTTGGGCGGTTGACCAAGCGCGGTGCACTCACGGAGGCAGACGTCACAGAAGCGTTGCGCGAAGTACGCGTTGCTCTTCTTGAGGCGGATGTTGCGCTGCCCGTTGTCAAAAGCTTTATCAAGCGCGTCAAGACCAGAGCGGTGGGCACGGAAGTTCTAAAGTCCGTCAACCCGGCGCAGATGGTGATCAAGGTTGTCCATGACCAGTTGATCGAAATGCTTGGATCGGAACAGCAGGAGCTTAACCTCGTCGCGGTTCCGCCGGTTGTCTATATGATGGTCGGTCTGCAAGGTTCCGGTAAAACCACTTCAACCGCGAAAATCGCCAAATGGCTGACGGAGAAACAGGGCAAGAAGGTCATGATGGCCTCTCTCGACGTGCGTCGCCCGGCCGCTCAGGAACAGCTCAAGATTCTTGGTGAGCAGACGAATGTTGCGACCCTGCCAATTATCGAAGGGCAAATGCCGGGCGATATAGCGTAGCGCGCCGTGCAGTCGGCGAAGCTGCAGGGCATCGATGTGGTCTTGCTTGATACGGCGGGCCGTTTGCATGTGGACGAATCTCTGATGGCCGAAATGGATGCTGTCCATAAGGAAAGCCATCCGACGGAAACTCTGCTGGTTGTTGATAGCCTGACCGGTCAGGATGCGGTCAATGTGGCTGAGCAGTTCAAATCCCGTGTTGATGTCACCGGTATCGTGATGACCCGGATCGATGGTGATGGGCGCGGCGGCGCGGCCCTGTCCATGCGCGAAGTGACGGGGTGCCCGATCAAGCTTCTTGGCACTGGCGAAAAGCTAGACGAATAGGAGGCCTTCCACCCGGACCGTATTGCCAACCGCATCCTTGGTATGGGCGATATTGTCTCACTGGTTGAAAAGGCCGCCGAGACGATTGAGAAGGATGAGGCCGAAAAGCTTGCCCTGAAGATGCAAAAGGGCATGTTCGACCTCGATGATTTGGCGAGCCAGCTGCGCCAGATGCGTAAAATGGGCGGTATGAACAGCCTTGTTGGTATGCTGCCCGGTGTTGGCAAGATGAAGAAGCAGTTGGACAGCGCCAATCTTGATGACAAATTGCTGATCCGTCAGGAGGCGATGATCCAGTCGATGACGCCGAAGGAACGGCGCAACCCGCAAATTATTGCCGCTTCCCGCAAAAAACGTATTGCGGCGGGATCCGGCATGTCAGTTCAGGATGTCAACCGTCTGCTCAAACAGCATAAGCTGATGGCAGGTATGATGAAAAAAGTGAAGAAGCTTGGCAAAAAAGGCATTGCACGCGGAGGCATGCAGGGGCTTTTGCCGCCAGGAATGAAGTTATAATCGAAATTGAGTTTGTTAAAGGAAAGAACGTAATATGGCACTTAAAATTCGCCTTACCCGCCAGGGCGCAAAAAAGCGTCCCTTCTATCGCGTTGTTGTTGCTGAAGCCAGTAGCCCGCGCGACGGACGGTATATTGAGCGTCTGGGCACATACAACCCGATGCTGCCGAAGGATGATGAAAATCGCGTATCTCTGAATGGAGACCGAATCCAGTACTGGATCGGCAATGGCGCGAAGGCAACGGATCGTGTGGCTCATTTGATGGCAACTGCGGGCCTCGGTGAAAAACCGGTTCGCAACAACCCCGAAAAAGCCAAGCCGAAAGCCAAGGCACAGGAACGGTTGAAGGAGCAGGAAGAGGCGCGTCAGGCAGCTAAAGAAGCTGAGGCGGAAGCCGCAGCCGCACCTGCCGAAGAGGAAGCACCGGCAGAAGAGCCAGCTGCAGAAGCTCCGGTTGAGGAAGCTGCCGCTGAAGAGGCTCCTGCTGAGGATGCGGATCAGAAGGCAGAGGCTTAAGGGCGTATTTGCGTGCCTGAGGTGGGAATGCTGCTGATGGGCGTAATCGTCGGGGCCAAGGGCATCAAGGGCGAGGTGAAGATCAAAAGCTTCACTGAAGACCCGGAAGATATAGCTGCCTATGGTCCCTTGATGGATGCGTCGGGAAAGACGACCTTTAATCTGAAGATCGTTGGCCTAAGCAAAGGTTTGCCGGTGGCGCGGATTAAGGGTATATCAGATCGCAACGCGGCCGAGGCCCTGAAGGGGACGGAGCTTTATGTGTCTCTGGACATATTTCCCTAAACAGAAGATGATGAAGTATACTATCATGCGGACCTGATCGGTTTGCCGGTATTCTTTCAGGACGGAACAAAATTTGGCACTATTCTGCGCTTGCATGATTTTGGCGCAGGGGACATGTTGGAGATTGTGCCGGAGGGAAAAGGCGAAAAGGCTGCGGTCTTGGTTCCCTTCACCGTCGAGATGGTGCCGGAGGTGGATATTTCCGGCCATCGGGTTGTGGTTGAGTTAGGTGACGACTTCTTTGAAGTGCCGGAAAACCCGGAGAGTGCGGCGAAGTCGTAACGCGGATCGAGACGGGAAGAGGGAATAGCGGATGGTCTGGACCGCCCATATT
>CALEMG010000553.1 GCA_937910835.1 uncultured Alphaproteobacteria bacterium
TTCGCCGAGAACGGTTTTCGCACCCATCTGGCTCGCACCTGCTGCTACCGAAAGACCGCCGGAACCGCCGCCGATCACACAAATATCCGCCTTAATCCGTGTTGCCATAAGAATTACTCCTGCTCTTTATTTTGGACTTTTGCGGAATCTCTTCACGACAACCGGCAGAAGAGCAATGACGCCAAGCGCGAAGAAAGAAAATAATATCTCTGTCGTCACCAAGGATGTGATCTGAAAGTCCAGCATACATGCACTCTGCCCACTATCCATGCAGGCCTGATACTTGGCTTGCTGTTCGCGGATAATGCTGTCGAGACCTCCACCGAGATAGGCGAAAACGAATGCCGACAAACGTTCCGACATCGTAGGTGCTGAGTTTCACCCCCAGAAATGCTGGCGCGATATTGACGAGCCAGAACGGAAAAAGCGGAACCAAACGTAGGAATAACAGATAACTGAGTGCGTTTTCAGAAAATCCGTCTTCGAGTTTCTTCAGCTTCGGTCCCGCCTTCTTGCGAAGCGGCTCACCAAGGGAAGTTGCCGCGATCAGGAACAATAAAGTGGCGCCGATCGTTGCCGCGAATACAGTCATGAACCCCGCCGCGATCCAGCCGAAAAGAAATCCACCGGTTACCGTCATCAACAGCCCTCCCGGCAAGGAAAATGCGACAACAACAATATAGAGCCCCATGTAAAGAAGGGCGGCCAAAAGGAAGTTTGCCGATACGAAATCAATCAGCCGATCGCGATTATCGCTGAGCGTGCGGAACGTCAGATATTCATCGAGTCCTAGAATGAAGAACGCGGCGATAGCGGCGGCAATGACCAACAGCGGCATCATTTTCTTGAGCGAGAAGCCATTTCCGGCATCACCTTTTTGATCAGTGGCCTTACCCATCGCTGATTCGCCCTCCGCCCGCGCTGCCGGCATCTGTTTGTCGAAACCTAACATAAATCCCTCCTTGGGGACAAAATATAGCGTACACCGGCAATTCCTTTAAAACAGCAAACGAACTTGCCTTGAAACTTATCGAAACTTATGGTTCCTCGATAGTTTCGAAAGGTGCTCTCACCCAAAAGTGAGCCGAATTGAACCACCCCACCCCACAAAACCGCAAAATTCATCTCCTGCATTGACTTAACCGGGGAGAAACCTTATACAGCGGGGCTTGTTTTCCCTTCGCGCAAATCGCGCGGATGATCGACGGAGAAGTCTCTTGAAACGTACATATCAACCGAGCAAACTTGTGCGCGCTCGCCGCCATGGATTCCGTGCCCGCCGGGCAACGGTCGGCGGTCGCCGAGTCCTTGCTAACCGCCGCACCAAAGGCCGCAAGAGCCTTTCAGCCTAATCCCATGCCGATAGGCGTCGAACGGCTTAAAAAACGCGCGGAATTCCTCCGTGTTGCGTCCGTTCGCCGCAAATGGGCCGCACCGGGGGTGGTGCTTCAGGCCGCACGCGATCCAAACCCGTTGAGGGCGGATGTCGCGCGCGTGGGTTTTACTGTGACCAAAAAAGTTGGCAACGCTGTTGTCCGCAATCGTATTAAACGCCGCCTTCGCGCTGTTGCTCGGGAAATTATCCCGGATCACGCGGAAGCAGGATGGGATTTTGTCCTGATTGGCCGCGCAAAAACGAAGGACCGACAGTTTGACGAATTGAAGTCAGACCTGTGTGCCGCTCTCGGCAAGGTGGGCGCTGCTGTGCCACATCGACGGAGTGCATCATGATCGGAAGGATTCTCTCCGCGGCGCTTATCCTGCCAATCCGGTTTTATCGCTACTTCATTTCACCGTTGCTACCGGCAAGTTGCCGCTACTACCCCAGTTGCTCATCCTATGCGATGGAGGCGCTGTCGGAACATGGTCCTTTAAAAGGCGGCTGGCTGACCCTGCGGCGGCTGGCGCGGTGCCATCCGCTTGGCGGCGAGGGCTACGATCCAGTACCACATAAACATGGAAATTGTCATCACAGCGCAACGGACCTCTCGGGCCGCGCTCGCATAGAATAAAACGTAAGGGCTGTAAAAATAATGTCGGATCAGAAAAACCTGGTCATTGCGATCGTTCTTTGTTTCCTGATTATTATCGGGTTCCAATACTTCGTTGAGGGCCCGCAGGTAGAGCAGGCGCAGCAGCAACAAACCGAAACATCGACAGCGAACGGAGATACCCCGTCGCAAATTCCGTCTGCCGCCGTCGATGGCGCCAGCGCGCCGAGTGTGCAGGGGGCTACGAAGCAAAGCGCCATGACCCGGTCGCAAAGCCTGCAAAAGGCCGAACGGATTAAAATCAATACGCCAGCGCTTCATGGCTCCGTTTCCCTGACCGGCGCGCGTCTTGATGACCTAACGCTGATCGACTATCGCGAAACAGTTAATCCGACAAGCCCTGAAATCAAGCTCTTGTCCCCGGCAGGCAGCCCGTATCCCTATTATGCGGAATTTGGCTGGAGCCCAGCCCCTGGCGCAAATATCAAGCTTCCCGGCGCACAAACGATTTGGGCCACGGATAGCACGGAACTTACGCCAGAAAAGCCCCTGAAACTAACATGGGATAATGGCGAGGGCCTCATCTTTCACCGCACTATCTCAGTCGACGACAACTATATGTTTGCGATTGAGCAAATGGTTGAGAACAATACCGGTGCGCCCGTCACGCTCTATCCTTACGGCCTGATTTCCCGTCACGGCACGCCTGAGACAACCAATTTTTATATCCTTCACGAGGGGCCGATCGGCGTTCTCAATGAAACGCTGGAAGAAATTGACTATAGCGACCTTGAAGAGGGAAACAGCGAAAGCTTCTCCTCCGTTGGAGGCTGGCTGGGCATTACCGACAAATTCTGGCTGACGGCGCTGGTTCCCAATCAGGAAACCAATATCAAGGCCCGCTTTTCCTATGCCCCGCAGGGCGAAAGATACCAGACCGACTTTCTTAATCAGGAAGGGATCAATGTCCCCGCTGGCGAGACAGTCGGCCTGACCAATCATTCGTTCGCAGGCGCCAAGGTCGTTTCCGTTCTCGATACCTATGAGAAGGAATACAAGATCGACCGCTTCGATCTCGCGATTGACTGGGGCTGGTTCTATTTCCTGACCAAGCCGATATATTTCGCTCTTGAGTTCCTCAACAGCTGGATCGGCAACCTCGGCCTTGCCATTATGGCACTAACGGTCATCATCAAGATCATCCTGCTGCCGCTCGCACATAAATCCTATGTGTCGATGAGCAAGATGAAACGCTTGCAGCCGGACATGGTGAAACTCCGTGAAAAATACGGTGACGATAAGCAAAAGCTTAATCAGGAGATGATGGCGCTGTATAAGCGGGAAAAGGCAAATCCGGCGGCTGGTTGCCTGCCGATCGTGCTGCAAATTCCAATATTCTTCGCGCTCTATAAAGTGCTGTTCGTGACCCTGTTAATGCGGCATCAGCCTTTTTATGGCTATATCAAGGATTTGGCCGCGCCAGATCCGACGACCATCTTTAACCTCTTTGGTCTGATCCCCTGGGATCCGCCGCAGTTCCTGATGATCGGGTTCTTGCCGCTCCTGATGGGTCTCAGCATGTATTTACAGCAGAAGCTCAACCCGCAACCGGCCGATCCGGTGCAGGCCAAAATCTTCCTGTTCATGCCGATCTTCTTCACCTATCTGCTGGCAAGCTTCCCGGCAGGACTGGTGATTTACTGGACCTGGAATAACATTCTCAGCATGGCGCAACAGTGGCTGATCATGAAACGGATGGGTGTCTCCGTTTCCGGCGCCAGCGAAAAAAGCTGACAAGCGGTATGTCATGACCAATGTGACGGACCTGGGTGACGATGATGAGGCAAAACGTATAGAAGCCGGGCGTTTGCTCTTCGCCCAGGAATGCCAATTTGTCGCCGGTGCCGCGACAGAGGAAATGCTACCGGAGTTGGTTCTGACGGAAGTAGCCTTCGCCGGTCGGTCGAATGTCGGTAAGTCCAGCCTGATTAACGCTCTGACTAACCGCAACACGCTCGCCCGGACGTCCAATACGCCGGGCCGCACGCAGCAGATCAATTTCTTCAACTTAGGCGGCCGGCTTCATCTGGTCGATTTGCCGGGCCATGGATATGCCAAGGCATCGAAACAAAAAATTGGCATTTGGACGGACCTTGTAAACAGCTATCTCAAGGGGCGTTCCACATTGCGGCGGGTTCTTTTGCTGATTGATGCGCGCCATGGGTTAAAGGTGACCGATCGCGAGGTCATGGATATGCTGGATGTGGCAGCAGTCAGCTATCAGATCATCCTCACAAAGGTTGACAAGAGCAATCAAAGTGACGTGAAATTGCTCACCCAAAAAATTGAGGCAGAGCTTGCCAAGCGGCCCGCTGCCCATCCAGAGATCATCCTCACCAGTTCCATCAAAGGAACCGGGATAGAGACGCTCCGGGCGGAACTTGCTTCATTGGCAGAAGAGGTTGGATGATAGAAATGAGTGATAAACCCCTGTCAGTCGAGGAGCAGCTTGCCAAGGCGCGGACTCTGTCCGAAGCCCTGCCCTACATGCACCGGTTCAGCGGCCAGACCTTCGTCATCAAATATGGCGGCCACGCCATGGGCGATGAGCAGCTTTCCCATTATTTCGCGCGGGATGTCGCGCTGATGAAGCAGGTAGGCATTAATCCGGTGATCGTCCATGGCGGCGGCCCACAAATCGGCAGCATGCTGGAACGGCTTAAAATCCAGAGTTCCTTCATCGATGGCCTTCGGGTTACCGACAAGGAAACGGTGGAAATCGCCGAAATGGTCTTGTCCGGCTCGTTGAACAAAAAAATTGTTACTTCGATTAACTCTGCAGGCGGCCTTGCCATCGGCCTTTCAGGCAAGGACGGCAACCTGATTGAGGCACAAAAACTGAATCGCACCAAGCGCGATCCGGACAGCAATATAGAACGGATACTTGATCTCGGCTTTGTCGGGGAACCCCGCCGCATCAACCCGGAAATCCTTGAAAGTTTCGAGGAGAATAACCTTATCCCGGTT
>CALEMG010000554.1 GCA_937910835.1 uncultured Alphaproteobacteria bacterium
CTTCGGAAATATTCTGATCAATTTTCGAAAAACGCTCTGGAACTGAACAGCGACAAACACTCCGAGAAAGGCGAGGGCAAGGCCAGAGGCGACAATAACGCCGATCCAGAATTGATACTGCGATGGGATCAGGGCGAGGACGGCGAGGGCGATGACGAGTAATCCGACGAGGCCCGTCAGCCGGTCCACGAGACTGCTCATCATGATCTCGCCCAGCTTGTCCTTGTTTTGACGATAGGCCAAGCCACCGCGTACGAAATCGCCGCCATAGGCTCCCGGCAGGAAAACATTGAAGAACTGCCCGATGAAAGTGTAATTCAGTGATTGCATGAAGGATATACGGACTTGCAGGGATCCCATGAGGATTTGCCATCTGAGAGCCCCGATAAATACAGTGAAGAGCAGGCAGGCGAAGGCGAAAGCAACAATCCCCGGCGACGACAGAGCATTGCCGAGAAGTCCGAAATCGATGAAATTAAAATAGAACAGGGCGACGATACATCCTATTCCCACCGCAATTTTCAGAATTGTAAAAAACAAAATGCCTCTATCCCAATATGCGAAGGGGCGGCTTCCCCTAAAACGGCCCCGTGAACCAGGTGCCGGGCACATCATGCGCGGCGCCCCTCTGGTTAAGGATCGGTTCGATGGAAACCGGTTTATCTGTCATTTCGCCAATTTTTGCGGCGATATGCTCGGCCCGGACATGATAGTCCTTCGTCAGCGCCGGGCTGGTTGATTCCGAATAGTCCGGCGCTGTGAGACGGGCGGGCGGAAGCTGCAGGCTGGACCAGCAACTTTCTGTCACATGCGCGAGAATCTCACCCGCGATACCGAAGCTTTTAAAGCCGGTATCCAGCATCAGGAGTTTGCCCGTTTTTTTCACCGATGTTTCGATCTTTGCCCAGTCGATCGGCGTCACGGTACGAAGATCAATCAGATCACAGGAAATGCCCTGTTCCTTCAGGACATCGACTGCGTGTAATGCCTCAATGGTCATATAAGAGACCGAGACGACTGTCACAGCGTCGCCCTCACGTAGAAGTTTCGCTTCGCCGAGCGGGATCGGCATATCAGTTGCTTCCTCTGTCTGGGCGTTGTGAAGCCAGCGATGTTCGAGGAAAATAACCGGATTGGGATCGAATATGCTGGCGAGTAGCAGGCCCTTTGCATCTGATGCCAGGGCCGGCATGACGACTTTTAGGCCCGGATTGTGCGCGAACCAGGATTGCTGGTTTTGCGAATGAGGCGGGCCCTGACCCCTACCACGCCCCAGGATCATCCGGATGGTGATTGGGACGTTGCGCTGTCCACCGAACATGAAGTGCCATTTCGCCGCATTATTAACAAGCTGATCCATCGACAATAGTGCGAAATCGAGACGCTGATGTGTCAGGACAGGCTTGAAACCGCCCAACGCGGCACCAATGGCAATGCCCGTCATGGCGTTCTCAGAGGTCGGCATGTCAAACACACGCTTTTCGCCATATTTCTCTTGCAGATCGAGGGTTGTGCCAAAAACGCCTTTCGGATCAGGCACTCCGAGACCGAAGACCAGAACGCTTGGATCGTCTGAAAGTGCCTGATCCAGACCATCACGTATCTCATTTGCAAAGGTTCGCATGATTATTTCCAGCTCCCCTTCATCTGATTGGCGAAAATATGCTGCGAAGCTTCTCCAGCGGGCGGAAAATCAGAGGCGCGTGCGAAGTCGAATGCGGCTTTCACCTCATTCTCGATCTCTTCCTGCATTTGGTCAATTCCCGCAAGTGTCAGGAAACCATCCTCGATGGCCCGGGTTTCAAACTGACGGATGGGTTCGCGGGCATTCCAACCCTCAATAAACTGGTCAGGCCGGTACCCGAGATCATCGTCGTAATTGGGGCCACAATGTTCCCGAAAGCGGAACGTCGAAAATTCCAGAAAAGCGGGGCCTTTGCCCGCGCGAATATCGGCGACGGTCTTTGTAATAATTTCATGGGCCGAGGCGGCATCGTTGCCATCACCATCTTGCGTCGTGATGCCGAAGCCTGCCACTTTCTCATGGATCGCCTTGATATGGGACTGGCGAACGGAAAGGGGGGAATAAACGGAGTAGAAGTTGTTCTCGCAGATGAAAAGAACCGGCAGGTTTTTAAGAATTGCGAAATTCAGGGACTCATAGAAGGCCCCGGTTTCGACGACGGCGTCGCCCAAGAAAATACAGGCGATATCGTCGGTTCCTTTCAGCATCAGGCTATAGCCGAGCCCCACACCGACCGGCACAGTACCACCGACAATTGCGGTCGACCCCATGAAGCCCACTGCCTCGTCGATCAAATGCATGGAGCCACCCTTGCCGCGGGCGCAGCCGGTGACGCGGCCATAAATCTCAGCGATCATTGCCTTGAGACTACCGCCCTTCGCCAGATAATGGGCATGCGCGCGGTGGCCGCTGACGGCGAGGTCCGTTGGCCGTAAAACCGCACTAATCGCCGCTGGAACCGCTTCCTGACCCGATGAAAGATGCGTTGGACAGCGCATTTCCTGCTCTGAGTAGCGGGCGGCAATGGTTTCCTCGACGGTACGAATACGCCGCATGCCGTGGGACAGGGTTTTCGCGAGTTCCGGGGTCATGGAATGAACCAGAAATAATCGCCGGTATAGCCAACCTCATCGAAGAAGGCTTTCCATTCATCTACATGCATAATCGTTTTGGCCGTCAGGTTCCAGGCCTGCATCCGTTCAAATTCCTCATCGGTCCGGTAGGCGTCAACGGTGATGAAAGAATGCCCGCGAGAAACGCGCTCTATTTCCTGTAGCGCCTTGCCGCATTCGGCCTGTTCCAGGTTGTGGATTGTATTGATGGAAATCACGACGTCAATTCTGTTGTCGTCAAAGGGCAGGTCATTGGCATTGGCAACGGAGACATGCTCACGGACGGTCTCCATTGTATTGGCGATCGCATATTCCGAAATATCGACGCCTTTTACTGTGATGCCTGGGATCAGTTCCTGTATGTCGTGTAGCATAAAGCCCTTGGCGCTGCCTACATCGAGGAGGCTTGACGCTTCGGTTAATCCGAAATGCTGCTGGAATGTCGGGACGACAGGCTGCCAGAACCGCGGGTTATAGGAGAACCCGCCGTATCCGTTACGTCGATCTCCATCGAAGAAAGCCTCGCCAAATTGCCGTGCAATCGCGCGATCTTCTTCGGTCTTCTCGTTCCCTCTCTGTTTCAAATCCCGTTTCGTTTTCGGGTAGTTTACCAGCAGGTCGATTTCCTGTCTCATCGTTGAACCTTATTTACACTTATTAACAAGAGGGTTGGCTTCAGGGCTTGTGAACATAGGATTGCGGTTGCGCCAACAGATCATTCAGATTGCTCTTCACCCAGTCAATTGTCTGGTCAATACCCTGATCAAGCGAGATGCTGTCAGACCAGTTCAGCGTTGACCTCAGTTTACTATCATCCAGGCTATAGGTCTGATCCTTACCCTGTCGTTCGCCCACAACTTCGATCAGGTCGTCCGGATCAACAGACAGCTTCATGCATATCTTCTCGACAAGATTACGGATGCTGATCAGCTGCGGAGTAGAGATATGGTAGCATTCGCCCCGTTTGCCGTTGAGCGCGATCTTTACGGTTGCGCGGGAGACATCTTCGATATGGATGAAGGAGCGCTCGGAATGTCCGCCGCCATGCAATTGCAGCTTGCGGCCGGTCAGGGCATAGAGAATAGTCCGAGGAATAATGCGGTAAAGCTGCTGACCGGGACCATAGACATTGGCGGCACGGGTATAGACAACAGGAAATTCATAGGTTTTGAAAAAGCTGTTCAGGCTCATGTCCGCGGCGGCACGGGAGACGGCATAAGGCGTACTTGGATTGAGGACATGGTCCTCATTTACAAATCCGGACGTATTGCCATAGACCTCTGGCGTCGAGATATGCACGTATTTTTCAAGGAACGGGAGCTTTCTGAGCTCATCATGCAGCAAAACCGTTGATAACGCGTTGGTGCGAAACCAGTCTCCGGGATTGGCCCAACTTTCGCCAACCATGCTCTGGGACGCGAAATTTACGATATGGGAAATATTCTCGGTCGTTACGAGATCTATGATTTTGGCGAGATCGTTGTTCACATCTTGCTGATGGATCTGGAAATTATCCTGTTTCTTCCCCCATTTATAGGGAAGGAAGGCGTTATGCGGTTCTGCTGAGCGGCTGCCGCCATGGACAAGGTAACCCGCATCAAGCAAATGCGCCGAAAAACTGGCGCCGGAAAAGGAGTTACTGCCAAGGACAAGAAATTTTTGGGTCATTGAATAGCACCAGTATTGATTTGGCGAAGCTCCTTAAAAACTATTGGGTCTTCAAATACATGTTTGAGGCTGTGCCGTCCATCAATTTTGCCCTTCATGGTTTGACAAGTGCGCGGATCGCATCCGGGTCAAGGCCGGTTGTCGCAAGGCAGGCTTGAAATTCCGCGAGGAGGGTTTGCCGTTCATCACTTTGCTGCCAATATGTCGCGACGGATGAAATAAGTTCCTGTGCTTCATGAAGTTGGGCTATTTCTTTCTGGGCATCGCCAAGTGCCGTTACATTGCCGATATCACGATGATACAGCGAATTGTGAAAACTATTCATCCGTCCGATAAAATGTGGCATAATTTCCGTACTGAAATCCTTGATCTATCAGATCAAAAACCGCCTTTAGATTCATAATATAGACAGCACCATTGGCGAGCCTGCCGATATCCTGATCGGGTTTTTCGGTGAAATCGACGATCCTGTCGTAATCGCCCAGCGAAACGATACCACAACTTCGCGGATCATCCGTCTCGAAGGTCATCATCGTCAGATGGCAATCTTCCGGTCTCTTCTCGAAAGCGGAGCGGAAGGCATGAACATCGAACAAGGTCAGGTTGTCCGCATGGGCCATCAGTAGATCTTCGCTGCCATAAAATTTTCGAAAATGTCCGAGCGTACCAGCTGTTCCGAGCAACTCCGGTTCATCCAGAAAAGTGACGATATCGGCGTAGGGTCCGGAATTAACATAGTCGCGGACGAGCGGGGCGAGGTAATGCAGATTGACAAATACTCGTTCAATGCCACCCTGTTTTAACATTTCCAACCACAGGCCGAGCAGGGGGCGTCCCTGGATCGGCATAAGACATTTTGGCAGTATAGAGGTGAGGGGCTTTAATCGGGTGCCGAGGCCAGCTGCCAGCAAGAGCGCATCCATACGGGGTATTCCTCCTTACCAGATGCCGAGTTCGTGCCTGATCTCATCTATGCTGAGTGGCCTGTTGCCGACCGTAGCCACCTGACAGCCGGAGGCAACTGAGCCGATATAGGCGGCTTCCCATATTGACGCGCCACTGACGAGTGCAAGGGAGGCTGATACCAGCATCGCATCGCCCGCACCGGCAGGGTCCTTGGGCGAGTTGCAGAGAGCGGGCAATCGGTCCGTCATCCACTCACTTTTATCCGGATGAGTCGTCTGGATGAGTGTGCCTTCCGCCCCGAGGGTCAGGAGAACATGCTCTGGGTTACATTTCTTCGCCAACGCCTCGGCGACACCGACAAGACCGATGTCATGATCCTGCATTGCGAGACGCGCCTCGATTTCCGTTGGTTTGAGCAAAAGCATATTGTGGAAGCGCGAGATATTACCAACCTGAGATGATGATTGGCTGTCAGCCACCATGGGAATTTTCTTCTCAATGCATAGCGCAGAAATTCGATTAACCAACGATTGTGGCAGGACACCATAATTGAAATCGGAAAATATGACGAGGTCGAGGTCGTCGGTTCTTTCCTCGAAACGGCTAAAAATTTCGTCCTGCAGGCTCTGGTCGATGGCATGTTGCTTCAATTTTGAGACCCGCAGGAGAGTTTTTCCCGCCGATCTGAAGCGTTGCTTAAGTGTTGTTGAGCGGCTTGGGTCTCTCTCAATAATGGCATCGACGCCGTAATCCTTGAACTTTTCGAGGCTTTCCGTCGCCTCGTTGTCATCACCGCCAACGGTCAGATAGCTGGTTTTTGCGCCAAGCCCGCTGGCGTGGCTGGCAACGATACCCGCACCGCCGATGAATTTTTGTTCCAGAACCGGTGTGACGACGACAGTCGGATCTTCGCGCGACAGTCCCAGTACATCGCAGGTGATATACTCATCAATAATCAGGTCGCCAATAACAAGAACTTTCAAATGCTCAAATCTGTCTAGAATGGCAGAAAAGTCTTCCGCCTTAATCTTGTGTCTATTCAAATAGTTGGTTGACGATTTTAAATTAAATAATGAAGCACTCCGTTCGCTTTCCGCGCGGATAAGATCAATCGACGAAAAGACAGCGTCTCCGGCGCTGAACAGTAGCTTCCCGCCATATTTTGATAGTGCTTCTTTTTCCGGGTTGTGAAGTTCCTGATGTTCCTTTCCCTTGACGACAAGGTCAGGGCGGATGGTGTCGATTGCGACATCGAGTTCGTCATCTAGAATAAAAGCGTAGTTCACATAGCTGATGGCGGCGATATTTTCGAGGCGCAGATGCGCCGGAACCAGCACGCCAAGCTTCTGATCGGCATTAACCGCGACAACCAGAATATCGCAGCAATCCGCCGCGAATTTCAGCAGTCGGAGATGTCCCGGATGAACGACGTTGAAATTTCCGCTGATCATGCCGACCTTCTTGCCTTCGCCATTTTGCTGGCGCAGCGCCTTGATTTGCTCGACATGTTGGCTCAGAGTCATCGTCTTATTATCCATCAATGGCAGGATTTATTTCCAGAAGGGGGCGCATGACGGCACCCGCCTCCAAGTCATCCAGTGCGTCATTTATTTTGTCAAGGCTGTAGCGCCTGGTAATCATGGTTGCAAGTGGAAGTTTGTTGTCGACGGACATTCTATAAAAATGAGGAAGATCCCTGTCCGGTGACGTGTTTCCTCCCCAGCTCCCCTTGATTTGTTTGCCATTAACCAACTCGAACGGATCAATGGAAATCATCTGGCCGGCTTCAGGGTGTGAGGCGAAAACACATTGACCACCTTGTCGGCGCACCGCATTGAAGGCGAGTTCGATCGTGGATGTCCTACCCGCGGCGTCAAGGCAGTAATCGGCTCCCTTGCCATCGGTTAGTGTGCGAATTTGATCGAGAATATCGTCTCTGGACCCGTCAAGCGCGTGGGTTGCCCCGAGTTGCAGCGCCGTTTTTCGCTTGTCTGGATTAACGTCGACGGCGATGAGATTTTTCGGATTTTTGCACTTGGCATACATTAGTGCAATCGCCCCGATGCCGCCGATGCCAATAATCAAAACCGTGTGCTGCGGCTCTATGATAATCTCGTTCAGAGCCATTCCGGCACCCGTCGGAATGGCGCAGCCGAACAGGACGCCAAGGTCCATGGACAGACCCTCGGGCAGTCGGGTCAGCCGGTTTTCCGAAACAACGGTCCGTTCGCTGAAAGTCGTAATACCGCCGGAATTAAGATGGGTGCCTTGCCAGTTGTATTTTGCTCCTGCTGCTTCGAGGCCGGTCCCGCGAATCCATCCGAGGATAACCTTGTCGCCCGGGCATACTTTATTGACACCGTCACCGATCGCCCTGACGATCCCGGTTGCCTCATGCCCCAGTAGATGCGGCAGAAATTTATCCTCACCGCGCTTGCCGCGAACTTCCATAAGCTGGCTATGACAGACGCCGCTATAGGCGATTTCCACCTCGACCTGACCGGGCAGCAGTGCCGGTATTTCAACATCATCAAGGATACGTAGCGGTTTTCCGGTTTCGAATAAAACGGCGGCCTTCATTTAATCTGACTTTTAACCCTAGATGTATTGATCTTTGGAGACGCTTTTACGCCGATTGTCCCCGACCATATCAGCATGTGTGGTGAATGCGAAGAGCAATTGACGCTTTTTGAAATTGCCGTTCCGGATGCGCTTCCCACGACCTGAACGGTTAGCTATGCCTCTTATCCTCATGGAATTCTTCAACCCCATCCGCGAGATTGTCACGGCGATATTTCTGCTTGATTGACAGTTCGATCATTTTCGGAACAAGCGAGAACACTCTATTCGCCTGGTAGGGCGCAGGATTAAGTGGGTTATGAAGTGTTTGTATGTCGCTGTATCCGACTTTATACGCCTACCATTTCCCGGTAATCAGAAGGTAGTCGAGCGGTACTTTAAGCCTGCTGGACTTTTGCCGTTTCCAGAATTTTCGATTTTACGAATTCCTCGGCTTCAGAGAAAATCGTGGTGGAGACCAGTTCCACCTCAAAATTCTCGGCTCTCGCCTTGGCCTTGGCGAGCGAGACCAGCAGGCTGTAGGCGATATCCGTGGTGACGACGCCACCGCGCACATAGCGGATGCCGCCCTCATAGAGCAGCGCGTTGAGATAGGACATGTCAGTTGGCGAGAGCTCAATCTCGAAGCCGCTGCGGTTATCGAGAATATAAAAGAAATTACCCGTTTTATTGACCTTCAGGATTTCCTGAAAGACGATTGCGCGCTGATGGCGATTAATTGGTCCTGTGGCCTTGATCAGACACAGCTGCTCATCGCCGTAATCCTGCACCTGCAGATCACAGTTGTTGAAAGATGTCTCCATTATGATCCGGAATGTTGATTCCATATCGTGTCGGTTGCCAATCATGCTAATTTAGATTTTTGTAATTTTACGCAAAATTTCCTATTTCGCAACGGTACTCGATGTGCGACAGGAAATTACCATGCGTTAAGGGGGACCATCTGGCATCGACGGCGCGTCTTTTCAAGTGTTAGACAGGAAAAAGAGATGCGAGTGTGATATATATCTCATTTTCTCGGGAAAATTGCCGAATTTCAAGGCCTACCCTGTGCGAGGAGTGCCAATAACATGAGTATAAAAAGATGAATTTCAGCTTCATGCGCCATCCTCTCGTGATGCTGCAAACCGTCCCGGCGGGTATTGCCTTGACCATTGGCGCCTTTGCGCTGATGATTGGCAATCTAGAAAGCTATTCGCAGGTTCAGCCGCTCGAACCGTATCTGCAGCAGCTTGCGCCCGAGACGGCGCGCACGATCCTTTCCGTAATCGCCGGCGGGGCGATGTCGGCGCTGACGCTGACCTACTCCATCGTCCTTGTGGTGTTTGCACTGGCGGCGGGGAATCTGGCGCCGCGTATGCTGAAGCGATTTACCTCCGATATTGTGAACCAGGTGACGGCCGGCATCTTCGGCGGAACCTTTATTTATGCTCTGCTGGCGACGACCTTTGTCAAAAAAGATTTCGTGCCCAACCTCACTATCCTCGGGGCTGAGGTGCTGGCGACGCTCTGCGTGATGCAGCTTATCTATTTCGTCAGAAATGTTTCGGAAAGTGTTGCCATAGATGACGAAATCGCCGGCATCACGAAAAAGCTGAAGGTTGCCCTTGATGCCCGGAGCAAGAGCCGGGGAGAGGAAGAGAGGAAGGAGCGTAAAAGGGCGGTGGAGAAGGTTGATGACTTCGTTTTCGACATTATCGCCGGAAAACCCGGTTATCTCGGGTCCCTCAATGAAGACAAACTGACGGATATCGCGACAGAGGCGGGAGTAACGCTAGAGATCCAGAAGGCGCGCGGCGCCTATACCCTGGGCGAGGAAGTCATGATTAAGGCGACGAAGGAACTGGACGAAGATACAATCGACGCCATCCAGAAGCAGATTTCGATCCGACCCTCCCGTTCGGAAGACAGCCCGATCGAGTTCTCCATCAATCTGTTGCTGGAAATTGCGCTCAGGGCGCTGTCGCCCGGCGTGAATGACACCTATACGGCCATCGCGACTGTCGATGGCATTTCGGACGCTCTGTCGCAGGCGGAGACGCAGGAAGCGGCCACAGCCTCCATTCACAAGGATGATGAGGGCAATATCCGACTGATGGTCCCGCAGCTTTCCATCGGCAACCTGATCAATCAGGCGTTCCACCCGCTCCGTCAGGCGTCGAGTGGGAATATCCTGATGGCTATCTGTATCGCCCGCGCTTATGCGCGGCTCTGCGCAACTTGCGGGAAGGGGGTGCAGAACCTGCTGACCGAGCATGCGCTCCTGCTCATACGGGAAGTTGAAAAGTCAAACCACCTGCCGGAGGACATCGACAGTGTCATCGAGGTGTTGCCGCCCGAAATCCGAAAGGCAAACCGGGAGCGGAAGGAGAAGGGCGCGAAATAACCGCGCGATGCGCCGCTGCTCTTGTCATTTGGGCTGTATTTTCTGTGGGGGCATTGTCATAATAAAGGAAAGTCGCTGGGCCATTATCTGGCCATTCCGCGCGGCACTCTAGAGGATAAACATCATGAAGATACTGATCGTAGGCGCCGGAGGCGTGGGCGGATATTTTGGCGCGAAACTGATGGAGGCGGGAGCGGACATCACTTTCCTGCTGCGCGACAAACGGCATAAGCTGATCTCCGAAAACGGTCTTAGAATCGAGAATGACAAGGGTAGCTTCACCGTGCATCCGAAATCCGTGACCGCCGATCAATTGACGCCTGACTATGACCTGATCATGCTCGCCCCGAAGTCCTATGACCTGCGGGACTCGCTGAACTCCCTTGAAAAGGCGAGCGGGAAAGGGCTGTTTCTGCCCTTCCTGAATGGCTATAACCATCTTGAATTTCTGGATAGCAGATACGGCAAGGATCGGGTGATGGGTGGCGTTGCCCATATCGCGGCGATGATCACGGAAACGGGCGCGGTCAAGCGTCTGGGCGATCTTGGCGGGCTTATTGTTGGTCATCGCACCGCCGCGCAGGAGGCGACTGCGCGGGAATTTGCAGGACTCTGCGAGAAGGCTGATTTTAATTTCACCTACAGCGAGGATATCGAGCAGTCGCTCTGGGAGAAATGGGTGATGCTGGCGCCGCTCGCCGCTATGACGACGCTCTGCCTCGGCTCCATTGGGGAGATTGTTGCCACCCGCTACGGCGCTGAGATGTCTCGTCGCACCCATGCCGAGGCTTGCGCCATCGCCGCCGCCAATGATCATCCGATCCCGGAGAAGGTGCAAGCCGGGCAGCGCGCCATGCTGACAAAAGAAGGCTCGATCTTTACCGCCTCAATGATGCGCGATCTCGTCGGTGGTCTTCGCACGGAGCATGAACATATCCTCGGCGACCTGATCGGGAAGGGCGAACCCCACAATATCGACTGCCCCCTCCTAAAAATCGCCTATACCCATATGGCGGTTGTGCAGGGGCGGGGGTAGTGAGGTCTTGAAGCATGAACTCGCCGAAGCAGCATCATTTCGTACCTTATATGCTTTTGAAAAGATTTGCTGATTGTAATGGGAAAATACATGTTTTTAATAAATTACATCCCGAATCTGGTGTTTACTCGACGAACCCTAGGAAAGCGTTTCGCAAAAGCGACTTGAATACGATCAATAGGAGCGATGGGTCGAAGGATACGCGGCTGGAACACTGGTATAGTGATTTAGAGGGAAAAACAGAGCCGATAATAAGTAAAATAGAAGATGCCATGCTTTCGCGAGAACTTCCAAATTTAAACAGCTCACAGAGGGAAATATGGGATAAATTCTACTATCACTATCAAACAAGAGCGCCTGATATCTTTGAGCGTCGGGGGCTTATAAAGGAGCTTGAAGAAGATATTTTAAGCGATATTCAAGACTTTGAAAAAAATCCATCTTTGCTCTCAGAAGATAATATATCTGAATTACGAACTCCCGAAGCTCTTGATCAGATTACACAAAATGCCAGCGTATTGGCTAGAGCAAGCACTAGTCTGGAAATACTAAAAATGTTATCTCAAAGAGGCCTCGTTTTCGGTGTAGTCGAGGATAATTCGAAGAGCTTTATTATAGGAGATCACCCTATATTACAGGTAGGGGACAGCAATTATATACGCGAACCTTGGCTTCCGATATCCACTAACATTGCTGTTTCGCCGTATGGGCCACCGGAAAATGAAGCATTGATGTATTTAAGCCGTAATCAAGTACGGAAAATAAATGAATTCATATTCAGAAGCAGTAATATCGCGGCAGGGAGATCGAAAGACCTCATTTGCTCGTTAGCCAGACTATAAATATTAGAAAAAATAGAGTTGAATAAAAAGGGGACCGGTTTCCCGATCCCCTTCGTTTCTTAGCGGGCGTGCCTAGTAGAGCGCGACCGGGTTGATGATCATCTGCACGGAGCCGCGCACGCGGGGCTGGCCGAGGACGAACATGAACTCCTTGATGCCCTCGCGGACAAGCGGGCCGGTATTCATGGTTTCAAGGATGTAAATCCCGTTTTCCTTCAAGAGCACAACATGTCCCCAGAAAGGCCGGCCTTCTTTTTCCGGCGGCACCACGTCAACGCCCCAGGTGCCCGAGCCCACGGCCATCTCATTCTGTGAGGCAAGCCATTCTGCGGCATCCTCCGATGTGCCGGGCTCTCCGCTCGCCCAGGCAACGGGATCGCTTCCCAGCTTTGCGTCGGTCCAGCCGGTGTAGAAAAGAACCACGTCGCCTTCACGTATTTCAACATCTTGCGCTTTCGATGCGGCCTGAATATCCGCGGCGGTAAAGAACTGCCCGGCTTCCATCGACTTGACACCGAAATGCGCCGCCATATCAATCACGACACCCCGGCCGACAAGCGGTGGAACGTTGTGGGTCCCGAGCTTTGTAAGTCCGGTAATCCCCGCAAAGTCTTTTTCGTCATTGCAGTTGTAATACATGCCTTCTTGACCCAGATGACCCAGCCCGTCGATCTGTGAGCCGATGCCGAGCCAAAGCTGCATCAGGTCGTCATTATAGCTACCGTTATAAGCGAACAGCGTCTGCCCGCCCTGTTGGTTCGGCTGCACGACCTGCAGGCTGAGCCCGCGCGGTGGGAAGGCGGGCGTCTTGGCGTCGATCACGATCCCGAGCGGAACACTCTTTCCCTGCTTGATCAGCTTGGTGGCGGCGAGGGTGCGCTCCGGCGTTACCAGATTGGCGGACCCGATCTCGTCATCCGCGCCCCATTTCGATGGCGCGCATTCCTGAGCAAGCGCGGTGCCCGCAAGAAAGCTTATTCCCACCGCGGTCGCGGTGAGGGTTTTCATAAATGCCATGATTATCCTCCCAGATATTATTTTTATAGGTGAGGAAAGAGTAATATTTAAAGAACTAATATGCAAGATGGTAGCTCGCGGTGACCGTTTGGATGAAATAGCCTGTTGCATCATGCCCTGAACGCCGTATTCTCAAATGATAATAAATAAGAAGCGGCAAGGCCGGAGGGGAAGGATATGGACGATACTTGGGAAATTTATGCGCTGCGCTATGCGACGAAGGAAAACCGGACACGGCGAGAATCCTTCCTGTTCGCCGATGATCACGCAAGCGTGCATCCGCTTGACTACTATGTCTGGGTACTAAAAAACGGCACGCAGACGATCCTTGTCGATACCGGCTTCGATCATGAGGAGGGTAAGCTCCGCGACCGGCCGATTTTCCAGACCCCGGCGGCGATGCTTGCCGATTTCGGCCTGCCCGCGGAAACCATCGACAGCGTCATCGTCACCCACATGCATTATGACCATGCAGGATCGCTTCATGATTTTCGTCATGCGAAACTCTATGTACAACCGGCGGAAGTTGAGTATGTGACTGGTCCGTGCATGTGCCATGAGGCGTTGCGTCACCCGTTTTCGGGTAATCATGTGATCGAGATGGTTCGCTCGCTCTATCAGGGCAATGTCGAGTTCTGCGAGGGATCGCGGGAAGTCGCGCCGGGGGTCGAGGTCCATCTGATCGGCGGCCATACGCGCGGGCAGCAATGCGTGCGTGTGAGGACGCGGCGGGGCTGGGTGGTGCTGGCCTCTGACAGCAGTCATTTTTATGAGAACTACCGACGCGGGATGCCCTTTCCCATCGTTGTCGATATGGAGGCGACCTTGCGCGGCTATGATACCCTCCGGGCGCTGGCCGATAGTGATGATCATATCATCCCGGGGCATGACCCCTTGACCCGCGCCTGGTATCCCGTCATCGACGGCGGATCAGAGAATATCGTCCAGCTCCATGCCGATCCGACGGCCTGACGATTATCTGTTGCATTTCAGGCTAGGTGGCGGGAGGGACATTTGCTATTCTCCCGCGCATGGAAACGACAACAATAACAAAAAAACCTTTTCCGCTCTGGGCACTTGTCTCGCTTAGCTCCGCCTATTTCATGGTCGGCACGTCCAGCCTTTCGGTCATTGCTCTGACTTGGCAGATATCGGACGGACTCCAGATGCCGCCGTCGGACATTGCCTTTCTGGTGACCGTTTTTGCGCTTGCCTTCGCCATCGCCGCACCGCTCACCCAGGTGGTTTTTAGCGGTTTTGCGCGCATTAAAATCCTCTGCATGGGGCTTGGCCTGCTGACGCTTGCGCTGATAATGGGCGCGGCGTCACCCAGTTACGAGCAGCTATTAATTTCGCGCGGACTTATGGGCCTCAGCGCGGCGGCGATCAGTCCGATGTGTTCCGCCATCGGGGCGGGCCTTGCCCCGCCGGAGCAGCAGGGCAGGGCCATGGGCATTGTCTTCGCCGGGCTGACCTTCGCCTCTGTCCTTGGTACACCGATATCCGCCTATCTCGGCACGCTGATGAGCTGGCGTCTGGTGCATCTTCTGCTCGCATTTGTGGCACTGAGTTCCATGGCGTCGATATTGCTGTTGGTGAAGGACAGACAGGCGGGGGCGCCGATTTCATTCTCCTATATCTTTGAAGCACTGACGCGGATCCGCTCCTCTTTCGCAGTTCTCACCACCTTTCTTCAGATGACCGCGATTTTCAGCACCTACGCCCTGATCGCCCCTTATATGTCACATAAGTTCAGTTTGGCCGAAAACTTGATCGCGCTCGTGCTGCTGACCTATGGGGTAAGCGGGGTGGTCGGCAATATCTTCGCCGGTCGCCTGAGCGACCGTTTTGGCCCTAACCGGATCATTTTCACGACCCTGATCGGCCTCGGCACGGGCTTCCTGATGATGTGGGCGATCGGTCCGAATTTGTGGCTCGCCTTAATTTCCTTCGTGATTTGGTCTGTCTTCGGGATGATGTTTCATTCCCCTCAGCAGCAGCGCATCGCCAATATCGATCCGGAGCGGCGCAGCCTGCTGCTTGCGCTCAATGCGGCGGCGCTTTATCTCGGCATTTCCGTCGGCTCGTGGATTTCGAATTTTGTCTCCGTGCGCTGGGGATATGATGTATTGCCGCTGGTTTCGCTCGCAGTGCTTGTGGGGTGTGCGCTCATTTTCATCTCATCTGTCGTCGTGACGCGGCAGGGAAAACACATAACAGGAGGACAGGAATAATGGCAAAGCCGATACGCGAGATATTCGCCGATCAAGGGGAGGCCTGTGAGCGGCTCGGCTCGGATTTCACCGCAAGAGTGTGCCGTCTTGCGGGCGTCCGACTTGATGGTGGCGCGGTTGCCGATATCATCCTCGGCTGGGAGGGCGATGCCTCAGCTCAGAGTGATTCCGTGCCGCTCCGGCTTTGTGGTGCGTTGCATGCGCTGGTGCTCGCGGATAAAAGCGCGGTACTTGCCGCTGTCTATCCGCCGGATCATGAGGGCGTCTCCGATGAGGATCTCTGGGCCGCTATCGACACAGTGCTTATGGAGCATGAGGCCTTTATCCTCGATCGCCTGACCGGGCCACCGCAAACGAATGAGGTGCGGCGCGTCGGCGCGACCCTGCCGATGTTCCTGGAAGTGACTCGCCTGACCGGTCTGCCGTTGATGATTTCGGAGATTGGGGCGAGCGCGGGACTCAATCTATATCCGGACCGCTTTCATATCGCCCTTGGCGAAGATAATTATGGCGATCCTTCCTCCGCGGTTCATATTCAGCCTAAATGGCTGGGCAGCCCGGCGCCGGACATTGCGCTTGATATCCGGTCGCGGGCCGGATGCGATCTGCTGCCCGTCGATCCGGGCAATGCGCAGGATCGGGAGCGGATGCTCTCCTTCATCTGGCCGGATCAGGCGGATCGGTTGCAGCGGACTCGCGCCGCCTTTGATATTGCTGCCGCGCAGGCAGAGCGGGTGGAAAAGGCGGATGCCCTCGATTGGCTCAAAACGCGCACAGCTGACCCGATGGAAGGGGTTGCCCATGTCATCTACAGCACGATCGCCTGGCAGTATCTGCCGGAGGAAGCGCGCAATCGCGGAGAAGACATCATCCGTGCCGCCGGGGCGCGGGCGACAGAAGATGCACCGCTCGCCTGGGCGCGCATGGAAATCGACGGTAAGTCCCCTGGCACGGGGCTAACCCTCATCCTCTGGCCGTCAGGGGAAGAACATCTCGTCGGGCGCGCAGATTTCCACGGCCGCTGGATAGACTGGCACGGCTGGCCCGCATAGAGCCTAAGCCATTTTCTCCATCCAGGGACGGAGGTCCATCTCAAACGTCCAGGCGGAACGGTTCTGGCAATGGAGATTCCAGTAATTCTCAGCGATATCGTCGGGCTGCAGGATACCGTCCTGCTCACGCAGGGCGTAGCGCTCGGGAAATCTTTCCGCGATAAAGGCAGTGTCGATCGCGCCGTCAATGATCACATGGGCGACATGGATACCTTGCGGTCCCAGCTCCCGCGCGAGGCTCTGGGCGAGGGCGCGAAGGCTATGCTTGGCACCGGCAAAGGCTGAAAATCCGGGTCCGCCGCGAATGGAGGCCGTCGCGCCGGTAAACAACATCGCGCCCTTCCCGCGCGGCAGCATGACTTTCGCCGCTTCTCTGCCCGTTAAAAACCCGGCGAAGCTGCTCATCTCCCAGACCTTGCGATAAACGCGGCTGGTCATCTCTGTGATCGGGAAATTCACATTGCCGCCGATATTGAAGACCACGACACCGAGGGGGGCGATGTCCTTCTCGATCTTCGCGAAGAGATCGACCATCTCGTCTTCATCGCGGGCATCGACACCGAAGGCATGGGCGCTGCCGCCGTCTTTATCGATTTCCTCGGCGAGCTTGTTTAGATCGTCGATATGCCGTGCACGGCGGACGATGCAGGTCTCGAACCCTTCGCGGGCAAATCGTCTGGCAATGGCGCCGCCGGTCGCGTCTCCCGCGCCGACGACAAGACAGGATTGCTTCGTCATATTATTATCCTTGTGTTGACGGTTCTGCGCGGGAAAAGGCTAGGCGCTCGCCGGGCGGCTGTCAATCACCGGTGAGGCCTAAAAAGAAACATAATCCTGTGTAGCTTTAAGCCGTCCGTATCTGCTAGATAGATCGCGGTAAGAGGATGAGTATGATGGCGCGTATCTGGCCTTTTAAATTGAGACTACCCGGGGGGCAAATTCCGGCTGATTTCCGGATTGCTGGCGGTGTTGTTGATCGCAGCCGGCCGGTGCCGTTCCGCTTTGGTGGGCGCGGCTACCGCGGGTTTGCGGGGGATACGCTGGCCTCCGCGCTGCTCGCTCATGGGATTGAGGCGCCGGAGAGTGTTTCTCTTCTGCGCGCTGGCGAAAAGCCTGCCGCCATCCGACCTGCCGCGCAGGAACTCTATGACGATCTCATCGCCCGCGACAGGACCAATGGTCATTTCCGGCGTTTTCTGCCAGGATATGCCCCTTCCGCTGATACCGATGCGGATGTCGAGACAGAGCATGTCTATGACCATACGGATTGCCTCATCATCGGCAGCGGTCCGGCCGGGCTGAACTTCGCTCTGGAAAAGGCTGAGGCGGGAGTGGATGTCATCCTGATCGAACGGGATTTCGAGTTTGGCGGCAGCCTGCTTTATGATGATCAATGGATTGACGGCCTCGCGCCCGGTGACTGGCGGCAGAGGGCGCTAGATCGCCTGATGGTTATGTCGAACGTCCGCATGCTCCCCCGCACCACGGCCCTGCAGCGGCAGGGGGAGACGCTTCTCCATGCGGAGGAACGGCCGCAGCGGCATCTGGCAGCGCGCGATCCGCATTTGCCCGATCGTCGCCTGCGCCATATCAAGGCGCGGGAGATGATTTTCGCAACCGGGTATGAGGATCAGATTTTCTCTTTCCAGAATAATCTTTTGCGGGGTATTTTTAATCTTGAGTATGCACTTTCTCTGGTCAATCGCTATGCCGTGTTACCGGGCCACCGCATCGTGCTCTATACCGGGCATACGGATGGTTACCGGCTGGCGGCGTCGCTGCTCGCACGGGGGATAAAGCCGGCGGCGATTATCGATGTGCGCGAAGCCGTACCCGCCGCCTGTCATCATTTCGCGCGTCAAGCTGGCATTCCGCTCTACCCGCATCACCGGGTTGTTCGCGCCCTCGGGTTCCGCTGCGTCCGGGGCGTGGTTTTGCAAAAGGCGGACAATGATCCGCTTAACCGCGATATCCATCTCGATTGTGACAGCCTGATCCAGTCGGCAGGGGTTTTTCCGCGCAGCGTGCCGGAAAGCCTCGGTCAGGATAACGCCGTTGCGGTGATGGGAGAGAAGCGCGGAGAACTGTTGTCGCGGATATGTCGCGGACCCCTTTTCGAGGTGCAAAAACGGGCGGGCGCCGCGCATCGCATTCACGACGGTTGGCAACTCGCGGCGGCTTATCCCGCGAAAGAGGAGGATGTGACGGTGGCCAGCCACCGCGAGGCGAAGGCGGCCTGGACCAGGGCTGCCATGGCCGACCTCTCTCATCTTGGAAAAATTGATCTTCAGGGTACGGATGTCGCCGCCTTGCTGGAGCGGGTGTTCGGCAGAGGCTGGGCTAATCTGGAACCGGGCCGGATGCGTCCAGCGCTCCTCACGCAGGAAAGCGGAATTGCGCTTGCGTCCGTGCTGGTCTGGCGTATCGATACGCATCACTTCCTGTTGACGATGACGGCGGGATCGATTGCTAAGGTTCGGAAACGTCTCGATCGGCTGCTGGCGGAGGAGGAGATCGCGCCCCGGCTGAAAATGACAGAGGTGACCGATGAATGGGGCGGCGTCGCGTTGATGGGTCCGAAATCGGAAGCCTTGCTTGCAGATAGCTTACCGATGTCGGTGATGGCTGAAGCGCTCTCGTCGATGGCGTTCCGTGATTTTACGCAGGATGATCTGCCGATCCGTCTTGCCCGGATCAGCCTCTCCGTCGGAGGGGGCTATGAGATTTACACCCGCGCGGGCTATACGGATATTCTCTGGAACCTGCTGCTGGAGAAGGGCAAGGCGCATGGGCTGATCCTCGCAGGCACCGCGGCGCGGGATATCCTGCGGATAGAGGCGGGCCGTCCCGGCGTCAGGGAAATAAATGGCCGGGCGACGGCGGCGGACCT
>CALEMG010000555.1 GCA_937910835.1 uncultured Alphaproteobacteria bacterium
GCATAATCCTGCTTGCCTTTGCGCTTCTAAGCCAGCGCCGCGGATACCTGACTATCCGCTTGAGTGAGGCTGTCACGAATATCTTTCGAATCCACTGTTGCAAGGATATCGCCCTTTTTCACCACATCGCCAGCCTGGATCGCGCGTTCTGTGCCGTTGTTGTCTTTGATTTGCTTCAGTTCGGTAACATATCCAGTGACCTTGAAGGCAACATTGACTTGCGTATTTGCTTCGATATTGGCGCTGTAGCGGACATCCGTCCTGCTAGTATCCTGAGAGAGCGTTTCGGCGCGGACAGGTTGCAACGGCGCCGTTTTTGGCGCCTCTTCAGAATCGCAGGCCGTTAGGACTGTCAGGCTCAACATCATGCCGAACAGGATGAAAAATCTCGGTGACATCTATTCTTCTCCCAGTGCCTGCTCCAACTCGGCGCTAGCATTCCAAACGCCAAGCAGCGCTTGATGATAATCGTCATTTGCCTGTTCCAGTTGCGACTGGGCATCCAGTAAATCACTCAGTAAGATCGTCTTCGCTTTATATTGATTGAAACTGACGCGGAGCTTTTCTTCCGTCGCCTTCTTGGCCATTTCTGTAACAGGAACTAGGGATCTCGCCACCTCCAGATTACGGATGCTTGCGTTGACTTGCGCACGAATTTGATCCTCGTTATCCCGGAGCGAATTCAACGCCTGCTGCAGGGCATACCGCGATCCTGCTACATTGCTCTGATTTCCACCCCAGGTGAAGAAATCCCATTTCGCAAGAAGTCCGACATAGAGACTTTCATCAGGTAGAAGCGTTGTGTTTTCCGCCCGGCCATAGCTTGCGACAAGATTGACCTCAGGAAGATAACCGCTCTTCTTGATTTGGACCTCTGTCTCAGCAGCTTCAACTTGAAGGCGCGCCTCCCGTGTTTCCGGTCTTTGTGCGAGTGCTTGCTCCTCCGCTTGATCCGCATTGTAGGAAAGGGACGGGCTTGCATTGGCCGGAGTGACACGGAACGGCGTAGAAATATCTCGGCCCAGCAATGTGTTGAGCTGTTGTTTGCTTGTAAGAAGGTCGTTCTGCTGAGTAAGGAGATCGTGGCGGGAAGAGGCAAGCTGAGCCTCTCCATTCAGGAGTTGATATTTAAGCTCTGTCTTCTGCGCCACATTGTCTTTCAGTATTTTAACCAGTTCCTCATTAAAGATGACGGAAGACCGGGTTGCCTCAATCTCGCTCTCTTCACTCAGGATCTGATAGTAAAGCTGCTTGACCTGCAGGGAGATGGATTGCTCCGTCTGGCGGGATTGTTGACGCGCGATTTCCTGCTGCGTCTTGAGCTTGTCGACATTGAGGCCGATTTCATAAAGACCGACGAGCGGTTGCGTCGCCGTGAGTGAATAATGGGTGGTAAAGCCGTTTGTTGTATCGATGGCGACATTGCTGGATGGAACCGGGTTGCCACCTACCGTGCCGAGGGATCCTTCCTCGAAGGTATATTCATTATCGACAAAATTCTGTAGACCCCGCACATGGGCGCTTAACTGTGGAAACTGTTTGGACTGAACGGCTTTCTTTTGCTCTTCGACAACGTTGATCTGTAGATCGGCATTTTTAAGTTGAAAGTTTTGCGTCTTGGCGATCTGAAGGGCGTCTTCAAGGGTGAGAAGCGGGTCTTCCGCGGCCCAAGTCGGGGCAATAAAAAGGCAACCGCCAAGAAAGATTGCTGATAATGCGGAAAGTAGTTTCATCATAGCAACAGTTTCCAACGAGCCTTTACAAGGATTGGGAAAAACATAACGGTTCAATTCAACCATGTCAAAGCGATTGGCGTCCGACCTTGAGTGCGCAACGTCTTTGACAGCAAGAGATATGCATCATATTCATTCCTTAGTCTCAACGGTTTCAAAATCCGCCGGAAAGATAATCTCAATCAATTCCAGATCGTCGGAATGCTCTAACTCTTGATGTTTGATTTCGGGGGGCTGATGTACGCAGGAACCGGCCTTCAACGTCACCTCGCCTGTACCCTCATACCAGAATTTCACCCAGCCTTTGAGAACATAGACCATCTGAAACTCTAGTTTGTGAATATGCTTGTCGCCGATCGCATGTTTGCCTGGCACGGCGCGGATGACATGGGCGCCGACCCGACCGCCGGTCGCCTCGGTGATTCCGAGATCGCGATATTCGAAAAAGCCGCGAAGGCCACCTGAAAACTCTGCGTCCTCCGCATGGCTTACAGATAGTTTCATTTTTTCCTCCCTGATTTATATGTGCAGTATTCAGGCTCGTGCCGGCTTAGCCTGACGAGTTCGCCATAGCAGGAGCGCCATAATCCCCATATTCAGCATATTCCAGGCAATGCCGTTAATAAATGCCGCCTGATAGGAACCGGTCAGGTCATAGATTAGTCCTGAGATCCAACCGCCGAGCGCCATGCCCATAACTGTCATCATGATCACCAGCCCGACGCGTTCGCCGGCTTCCCTTGCGGGAAGATACTCGCGCACAATGATGGCGTAGCTTGGGACAATGCCGCCTTGCGATAGCCCAAAAATCAGGGAAACAATGTAAAGCGAGACGAGTCCGTTAAAGGGAATGTACAGAAACAGTGCGAGGCATTGCAGGAAAGAGCCAAGCAGGACGGTTCTGACCCCCCCGATATGATCTGCGAGAAAGCCGGAAAGCAACCTGCTGACAATTCCACCAGCGAGCATGATCGCGAGCATTTCCGCACCTGCAGATACAC
>CALEMG010000556.1 GCA_937910835.1 uncultured Alphaproteobacteria bacterium
CTTTCATCACGCTGTCAGAGAAATGGCAGGCCGCGAGATGGTCTTCGGCAACAGGGCTTAAGGGGGGCTTGACCTTCCGACAGACATCTTTGGCCATGGGGCAGCGATCCTGGAAGGCGCAGCCAATGCGCCGCTCTGTTTGGCCAGTTACATTGCCTTGCAGTTTGATCCGTTCGCGCTTTTGGCCCGATCCGGGCTTTGGCACGGCATCAAGAAGAATGCGGGTATAGGGATGGGCAGGGGACTTAAACAAATCCTCCGTCCGGCCTTTCTCAACAATTTCCCCTAGATACATCACCGCTACCTCATCGCACAGATATTCGACAACGGCGAGATCATGGCTGATAAACATATAGGTGACGCCGAACTCATCCTGCAAATCTTTCAAAAGATTGAGGACCTGCGCTTGAACGGATACATCCAGGGCGGAGACAGGCTCGTCCGCTACAATAAGTTCTGGATGGGTGATCAGGGCGCGGGCGATGGCTATTCGCTGTCGCTGCCCGCCCGAGAATTCATGAGGGTATTTTGAAATGTCCTGTGGTTTCAGCCCAACAGATTGTAGTACATCGCGAACCCGGCTTTCACGTTCTGCCTTTGAAATCGCGCCGAGAGCAGCTAAAGGCTCGGCGACAATGCGGCCAACATTGTGGTGCGGGTCGAGGGAGCCGTAGGGGTCCTGAAAAACCATCTGGAAATGTCGGCGTAGGGGCCGGAGTTGGTCGAAGCTGAGGCCAACGACTTCTTTTCCCAATATCTTGACCGATCCGGCATCGGTCGGTTCGAGCGCCATGACATTGCGCGCAAGTGTAGACTTGCCGCAGCCACTTTCCCCGACAATACCGAAGCTTTTTCCCTTATGAATTTCGAAGGTAACTCCGTTGAGGGCGAAAACATGGCCGGGCTCGGCAAACAGGCTCTCGCGCGGGAGACGGTAATGGCGGACCAGATCATGGACTTCCAGAACCGGGACAGCAAGGCTCTCTGTCGTCATGAGAAGAGTTCCTCCGTCTTGCGGTTGCGAGCTTCATCGATATGGTGGCAGGCGGCAAAGTGATTTGCCTTCACCTCAACGGCGGGTGGCGGTGTATTCCGGCATATGTCCGTTGCAAGGGGGCATCTGTCCGTGAAGGTACAGCCAGACGGAAGACTGATCAGGTCAGGAACCGTTCCAGGGATTGTCACCAGGCGTCCGCCGCGTGCCCGCCCAAGCTTTGGCATTGCCGCGAAAAGCCCCTGAGTATAGGGGTGGATAAGTTCATCAAATATCTGTGCCGTTTGGCCTGTCTCCACAGCCGAGCCGCCATACATCACCAGAATATTGTCTGTATTCTCGGAAATCACGCCTAGATCATGGGAAATAAGAATAAGCGACATGCCTTCTTCGCGGACAAGAGTCTGGATCAGCTCCAGAATCTGGTCTTGGATCGTAACGTCCAATGCGGTTGTTGGTTCATCCGCGATCAAGATATCAGGCTGGCAAGATAGCGCGATAGCAATCATCACCCGTTGCCTCTGTCCACCGGAGAGCTGGTGTGGGTAGTTATCGACCAGCTCTTTGGGATTAGGAATGCCGACCCTATCCAAAAGACGGAGGGTTTCCGACCTGGCATCGTTATCCGACATATTCCGATGCAGACGCAATGGCTCCATTATCTGGTGGCCAACCGTATGAACCGGATTGAGGGATGTCATCGGTTCTTGAAAAATCATAGCAAGCCGGTTGCCACGGATTTGGCACATGTCGGCATCGGATTTTTCCAATAGATTCTGCCCGTCGAATTTGATTTCCCCGACTGTTTCGCTTTGTTCCGGTAGTAGCCCCATTAATGCGAGCGCCGCCATGGATTTACCGCAGCCGCTTTCACCTACAATACCGAGCGTTTCTCCTCGGTTCAGATGGAAATTGAGATTACGCACTGCACGGGCAGGCCCTTCACTGGTTGACAGAATGACGGAAAGGTCTTTGACGTTAAGTAGGCTCATTTAACGTTTCCTCGACAGTCTGGGATCCAGAACATCGCGCAACCCATCGCCGAGCAGGTTCAGGCCAAACACAGCAATCGCAATGGCAATTCCAGGATAAATGGCCTGCATCGGGTCAAGGAACATCAGGGTTTGCGCTTCATTCAACATCCGCCCCCAGGATGGTTCCGGCGGCTGGGTGCCAAGCCCGAGATACGATAGCGCCGCCTCCGCGAGAATGGCGATGGCGAAAAGAATGGTTGCCTGTACGATGATGATAGAGAGGATATTTGGCAGGATATGCTCGAACGTGATGCGAAAGCGGCCTTTGCCGGACGCGCGGGCGGCCATCACGAATTCCCGTGTCCATATCGAATTGGCCGATCCCCGGGTGAGCCTTGCAAATACCGGAATATTGTACAGTCCGATAGCGAGAATTGAATTCACGCCACCGGGGCCGAGGATGGCGGTGAGCATAATCGCGGAGAGGATTGCGGGAAAAGCGAAGGAAAAATCTGAAAACCGCATGATGATTTCTTCCGTCCAGCCACGTTATGCTGCAGCAAGAAGACCGAGGCTGACACCGATGAACAGCCCGATTGAGACAGCGACAAAGGCGACAACGATCGAATTCTGCGTTCCCGTCATCAACATCGAGGCAATATCGCGGCCAAACTGATCTGTCCCCAGCCAGTGAGCGGCGGAAGATGGCAAGAAGCGATTAGCGATCGTAATGTCGTAGGCGGAACCCGGTGTCCAAAAGAGAGAGATTATTGCACACATCAGCAGGAACGCGGTCATGCCCCCCCCTACCATAAAGCTTCGGCTGCGGCGGCATCGATTGATAAAGGAAAGGGATCGATCTTCACTCATATGTCATGCGCCTTGAGTCTCGGATCTATGACCGCAGAGAGAACGTCAACAACAAAATTCACCACAATGATCATGGTGGCCAGCAACAACACGACATTTTCAACGACGATCGTATCGCGGTTGTTGATGGCCTTCAGGACGAGCGAGCCGAGCCCCGGGATATGGAACACATTTTCAACGACAACCGTACCCGTCAAAAGCGCGGAAAGCTGGATGCCGGTGACGGTCAGGACGGGGATCAGCGCATTGCGCAGGACATGCCGCCAAAGCGTCGCTTGCTTGCTGAGGCCCTTGGCGCGCGCCGTGCGGACATAGTCCTCGCGAAATTCCTCCAGCACGGAGGAGCGTGTGATCCGGGCCTATATCGCGCCGACAACGGTTGCAAG